>CAYQQO010000018.1:0-11931 GCA_964420115.1 uncultured Candidatus Saccharibacteria bacterium
TTATCATCATATATATTTTACTAATTTATCTTTCAAGAGACAAACCAAAGTTATCCACAAAAGCTTGCCCAAAATCAAAAGAAAACAAGAAACAAACCCTCATACCAATCAATCAAAAATTGTCCGTAAAGCATAGTTAAAATAGTCGCCCCAACCAAAAAAGGACCAAAAGGGATTTGCGACTTCATTTTTTTTCTCCCCCCCGCAATCAAACCAAGACCGACAATCGCCCCCGATAAAAAAGATAAGAATAAAGCTAACAATATTTGCGGCCAGCCAAGAAACAAACCCATTAAAACAGCCAGCTTTACATCGCCCATTCCCATCCATTTACCGCGGGAAACAAGAACTAAAAACAAAAAAAAGCCACTGCCTAAAACAGCCGCTAAGAAAGTGTAAAGAATATTTGATAATTGGCCTGAATTAACCAGCCAAGAGGCAAAAACAAAAAAGAAAGATATTAAAACAGCCGGATAAATTATTTGATCTGGGATTAAATAGTGTTTTAAATCATAAACAAAAACAACTATTAAAAGAGCTGTCATTGTCATTAAATAAACTGTCTTTATTATTGAAAAAACATCTATTTGATAAGCGTCAACATTTAAATTATTAAAAGCGATAAAAAAAAACAAAACCCCTGTGGATAATTCCACTAAGGGATACTGCCATGAAATTTTTTCCCCGCAATGGCGGCATCTGCCTTTTTGGATTATAAAACTTAAAACAGGAATTAATTCATACCACTTCAAAATCTCCCCGCATAAAGGACAATGAGAACGAGAAGTTAAAATTGATTCTTTGGTGTCCAGCCGGCAAATAACAACATTTAAAAAACTGCCGAGAGATAAACCAAAGAAGAAGACTAGAAGATAGAGCACAAAAACAAACAACCTGATAACCATACATCCGACACTAACCAAAAAGCGCACTAAATTAAAGGCTATCAGGTTGGGGCAAAATAAAAACTACGGAGTGCAATCCGCTCCTGCGGCTGTACATTGAGCGGCAGTATTTTCTTGAGTAATACTGCTATTGTCAGCGCAGAAATAATTATCATTATTCAAAATTGATTCAACACAATAATTAGCAGCCGGACTATCTTTATAACAAGAAACATCTGTATCGCCATTATTGCTCTTAATATTTGTTTCAATTCTGCCAAAATTACCGGTGTCGCTTAATGTATCATCAGTATTGTCGCAAACAGCGTCATAATCACCATCCTCGTCAAATGCCATTTCAGCCGCTGTCCTTGTTTCTGACAGAGCCGCTTTAATAGCTGTATCCCTCGCTTTGTCTCGAGCTTCATTTAAAGAAACCAAAACAATTGTCGCTAAAATTCCAATAATGGCGATAACTACCAATAATTCAATAAGGGTAAAACCCTTTCGGTTTAATATTTGCATCTTTTTACCTCCCTTCTCTTTATGGATAATAAGTTTATTTTTTATATCTTCCTGTTTTGCTATATAGTCCAAAAGCCTGGTAGCGCTTTAATCATCAACATAGCCAACTATCAACTAAAAATAAAGATATATCTATCTGATACTACCTGATACTACCAGGCTTCCCAAACTAATTTGCCTTTTGATAAATAAAAGCAAGGAAAATATAGTTTTTCTTTAGTGATAAAAAGAATTAACTCTACCAATATCAGCTCATCCTGTTATTATGAACAATCAACTGAATCAGCCGCCGGCTCAGTACTGACAGCCTCCGACTTGCCAGCAGAATTAACGCACCAGAAATCATCATCGTTTAATTGTACCCAAGCGGCCCAATCTTGGCTGTTAGCGCTTTCGTTGCAGACAACTGCTGCCCCAGGACTATTATTCTCAACATTTGTTTTAATTCTGCCAAAATCGCCTGTACCAGAAAGAGTGCTATCACCAGTAGTTCCCCCCGCCTCTTCGCAAACAGCGTCATAATCACCATCCTCGTCAAATGCCATTTCGCCAGCTGATCTTACTTCCGACATAGCCGCTTTAATAGCTGCATCCCTCGCTTTGTCTCGAGCTTCATTTAAAGAAACCAAAACAATTGTCGCTAAAATTCCAATAATGGCGATAACTACCAATAATTCAATAAGGGTAAAACCCTTTCGGTTTAATATTTGCATCTTTTTCACCTCCTTCCATTTGTCACGAACATATAGATTTTAATTTTAATTCGTGTTTTTTTTGTTTCTAATTAATTGTGTTTTCGACCTTTGTATTCCTTGAGCTATTCTCACATATTATAGCACACTCAATCAAGTTTTGGTTATCCACAACTAAAAAGCGCCGGCCATATTGTATATAGGCATATAAATAGCGAAAACTAAAATAGCCACGCCAATACCTAAAGCAATAATTAGAATCGGTTCAATCAACTGCGTTAGGTTATTAACAATATCATCTACTTCTCCGTTGTAAAAAGCACTTAGTTTGTCTAAAATTGAACCCAGTTTGCCGGTTTGTTCTCCTGTTTTTATCATTTGGCAAAAAAGAGGAGGGAATTCTTTATGGCTCTCCAATGTCATACTCATACTCCTGCCAACCTTGACCGCGTCTCTTGCCTCAAAAATTATTTCCTCATAAACAGCGTTGCCAATAACTTGTCCGGAAATATTTAACGACTGGATTATTGAAACGCCTCCTTTAAACAAGGCGCTTAAATTCTCGGCAAAGCGGGCCAAATATGTTTTTTGAAAAATATTGCCGAAAATGGGTATTTTTAGCTTTAAATTATCCAATTGTTTGCGGCCCATTTCAGTTTTCGAATACCGCCAAGTAAATATGCCGATAATAATAAAAAGAACCAAAACGAGCCAGCCCCAATTTCTGGTAAAATCGCTGGCCCCAATAATTAGTTTTGTTGTCCAGGGCAGTTCTTGTCCGCTTTCTGTCAAAAAGGCGGTTAAATTAGGAATAACCATAACCATTACCAAGACAGCGATAATAATAAAAGTGCCTAAAATAAAAGCGGGGTAGACCATAGCCCCCCGGACTTTCCTAAGCAATTGATATTCATTTTCCAAGTGGTCGGCCAAATAATTTAAAGATTCCTGCAGTTGACCGGAGACTTCGCCTGATTTCATTAAACTGATAGTAAATGCGGAAAAGGCCTTGGGATGCCTGGACAAGGCCTTAGAAAAAGCCATGCCGCCGTCAATATCATTAGCCAGCTGGGAAATAATTTCTTTTAGTTTTAAGTTTCCTGCCTGATGGGCCAAAGAACGAAGCGACTGGACCAAAGGGACGCCAGAAGCAATCAAGGTGGCTAACTGCCTAAAAAATACAAAAACATCCTTTCTGGAAACACGCTGGAATAATTTAAACTGCCTACTCAAAAGAGGAACATGGGCTGATGATTTCAGCTTCAGGACAACCAAATGATGATCTTGCAGTGTTTTTAAAGCAGACGATGAATCAGCCGCTTCAATTGTTCCAGTTTGCAATTCCCCTTCTTGGGTTCTTGCTAAATAGTTATATTTCATAAAACTTGGAATTTCCTTCTATAAAGACTTATCTTCTTCTTAGAAGCATTTTTAATTCTGTCGGGTTTGTGGAATGCAGTTCTGCCTGTTCCGGAGAAATCAGTTCTCTTTTAACCAAATCAGCTAAAGACCTGTTTAAGGTGATCATCCCTTCGTCCGCGCCTGTTTCAATAATCATGTCTATTTGATAAGTTTTACCTTCGCGGATTAAATTTCTAATGGCTGAATTGGCGATCATTAATTCCACAGCGCTGATTAAGCCGCCTTTAAGACAGGGGATTAAGCGCCGAGAAAGTATTCCTAAAATAGTAGCAGCCAGCTGTGAGCGAATTTGGTTTTGCTGATGAGCTGGAAAGCTGTCAATAATTCTGTCAACTGTCTGAGCGGCTGTATTAGTGTGAAGAGTAGCCAAAACCAAGTGGCCTGTTTCTGCGGCAGTCACCGCGCTGTTCATTGTTTTTGGATCGCGCATTTCACCAATCATAATCACATCCGGATCTTGACGGAAAACCTCTCGCAACCCCCTGTGAAAATCCAAAACATCGCCGCCAACCTCTCTTTGGTCAATAATACATTTGTCTTGAGTAAACAAATATTCAACCGGATCTTCAATAGTTACTACATGGTCCTGACGAATATGGTTAATCTCATCAATAATAGCGGCTAAAGTCGTTGATTTACCCTGGCCAGAAGGCCCAACCGCCAGAAAAAATCCCTGCGACGCTTTGGTAAAATCATGAACAATGGCCGGTAAATTAAGTTCATCAACTGTTTTGATTTTTGTCGGTATTAAACGCAAAGCGGCGCTAATTTTACCCAGCTGCTGATAAATATTTACCCTTAAGCGAGCCCTGTCTTTAAAACTAAAAGATAAATCAATGTCTTTCTGCCTGAAAAAAGCGTCGCGTCTTTCCTCGCTTAAAAGAGAAAAGGCAAGTTCCTGCGTATCTGAAGGAGATAAAACACTTTTTTTCTCCAAAGCGGATAAATGGCCGTCAACTCTGATAATAGGCGGCCTGCCGGCTGACAAATGGACATCTGTTGCCCCTTTGCTAACCGCTACATCTAAAATGTCCTCCAGTTCTTTTTTGTATTGCGTATTAGCCATTGTTTTCCCCTTTCTCTAATTTATCTAATAATTCTTTTACTTTGGCTACCACAGCTGTCGGAGTAAAATGAGCTTTAATAATGTATTCATCACCCCCCAAGGCCAAACCTTTTTCAACTTCTTTCTTTTGGCCTAAATTAGTCAGAAGAACAACTGGAATTTCTTTTAATTGAGGATCGTCTTTAATCGTTTTTAATATTTCAAAGCCATCCATTTTAGGCAAAACAATATCTAAAAGAACTAAATCAGGCCTGTCTGTTTTTACTTTCCCCAATCCTTCTTTGCCGTCTGCCGCCACATCAACCTCAAATTCGCCTGTTTGGGTCAATTTGACTGAATACATTTCGCTAAGAAAGGGGTCGTCTTCAATAATAAGAATTTTTTTCATAATTCTATCCATAAATTACCGATATTTTACATATACAATATATATTTGTAGAAATTAGCAATTTATGAAAAATAGCGCCTCCTGTTGGTATTTTACCCAAATTATTATTGCTCAACAACTCTTAACATTTCTTCATAGGCAATAACGCCCTGCAAAACCTTTATCACTCCATCCTGCATCATAGTGACCATCTCTTGGCGTTTGGCCTCTTCTCTAATTTTACCTTCAGTCGGCCCTTGGTTAACAATTTCTTCCAATTGAGGAGTCATTTCCAATATTTCATAAAGAGCAATCCTTCCTTTTGTCCCTTTTTGCCCGCAAAATTTGCATCCAACCGGCCGATATATTTTATATGGTTTTTTAGCAGATACTTCTGCTTTTTGCTTAGCATTCATCCCTTCTAATTCTTTATCAATTATTTTAGCCACTTGAGGAGGAGCGTTAACTTCCTTTTTACAATGAGCACAAAGTCTTTTAACCAAACGCTGGGCAATGGCTAAGTTTAAAGACGGCGGCAGAAGAAAAGCGCCAACATTCATATCAATTAAGCGAGGAACAACGCCAATAGCATTGTTTGTATGGAGGGTGGAAAGAAGAATATGCCCCGTTAAAGCGGCATGAATAGCTAAACCAGCTGTCTCTTCGTCTCTAATCTCGCCTACCATAATCACGTCGGGATCCTGTCTTAGAATATGGCGCAGGCCAGTGGCAAAACTATAGCCAATTTCCGGCCTAATTTGTGATTGGTTCAACCCGCCGATATAGTATTCAACCGGATCTTCCAAACTAATAATATTTGTCTTTTCTTCGTTAAGTTTGTTTAAAATAGTGTAGAGAGTGGTTGTTTTGCCAGAGCCGGTCGGGCCAGTAATCAAAATCATGCCAAAGGCCTTTTTTATGCCTCTTTTAAGAACTTCTAAATTGTATCCCTGAAGACCCAAATCGGTAAAAGTGCGCAAGCCGACACTGGGGTCTAATACCCTTAAAGCCACTTTTTCGCCGTCAGAAGTAGGCAGAGTGGAAACTCTGAAATCAATCTTTTTGCCGCTGACTACTGTATGAAAGCGCCCGTCCTGCGGCTTTCTTGTCTCGTCAATCTTTAATTTGGAAAGAATTTTTATGCGTGAGACTACGGCCGGCTGAACCTCTTTTGGCAAAAGCAAACTCGTATAAAGAAGGCCATCTACCCTGAAACGAACTCTTAACTTATTCTCCGCCGGTTCAATATGAATATCAGAAGCCAAACCTTCAATAGCGTGTTTTAGAATCACCGCAACAATTTTAGTAATAGGCGCTTCAGCAACAATACTTTCAGCGATTTCTTCCATTTTCCCTTTCGCCGGCCCTGCTTTCTCTTTGGTATCCAGTTCTTTTTCCAACTCTCCAAGAGCTTTCTTTACCTCGCCCCTAAGCGTCCGATACTGCCTTAAAACCTCATTAAAATCAGCTAACTTAATTAAAAAGATTTTTACCTCTAAATCAGAACGCCGAGTAATAAAACGCAGGGCTTCTTTAGCCTTTAAGTCATTCGGATTGACCATGCCTACCTCCAAAGTATCGCCCTGCCTTGAGATAGGCACCATTTTGTAAAAGGCAGCTGCTTCTTCAGGAATCTCCCTTAGAACATCAACCGGAATCTGTTTACCAGCTAAATCAGCAACAGGGACATTCAAGAAATTTTCTATTTCGGTATTTTTTTTACTTTCTTCTTGACTTTCTTCTTTGGTCTCCTCTTTATTCTCTTTTATTGAATTTTCCTCTTGATTATTATTAGCCATGCCAATGGATAGTTTATACGCCACTAATAAAGCCAGTTGTTTGCCGACCGATTATTATTGAGGTAAAAATGGATTATCTCTCCCTGTTTCTCCAATCTCTAACGGCCATTGCCCGTGCTCTTGGAGCTTTCTAAAATTAGGGTCTTTTAAAAACTCCGTATCAAATTCAATCTCCCTGATTATTCTTTCGGAATTATGTTTCGGCGTACTATTCGCCCCCCCCGAGGGTAAAACATCTTCCGGGATATCAACTTTAGGAACGCGCAGACCAAAATACCAAACAGCCGCTATCGCCAAAAGAACCAAAAGCAAAACACCTATTAAAACGCGCTGTTTTTTCTCATGAGGAGTAAGAACCGAATTTTCCGAATTTAAAGAAAACTTCATTCTATTTTAAAATTAATATTGATATAAGGTTAACCCTCAAAAAGCGTACTTTTAAAAATTACTGATAGTATACATTAAGCTGAATGGAAAATTTAATAAAATCCAATTGGTCAACTTCTCCGCTCCCGCCCGGAGTAAAACCGATTGAAGTAACATCCATTGACCGAATATTATTCTCTATATCGTCTAAATATCTCTTAAAGTCAGTGTAGGACCCGCTAACTGATATATTGACCGGTAAACTGCGAAAGGCAGAACTTCCCCCTTCGCTCGCTGGCGAAGCGCTAAAAACAGGCTCGCCGACAACATCGCTTCCTTGCGGCTGTCCCGGTAAATTTTCTTTGTTTTCACTTAACTGCCCAAAGCTGATATTTTCCAGAAGAAGGCCGTTCGTTGATGCCAAAGCGTCAAACTGAACCAACAAACGAGGAAGATCTTTTTCTTTCGGCAGGGCTAAAAATATTTTTTGCACCTCTTCTTTAATTTGCTGATATTCTGTTTCAAGCTGTCTGGTTTTAGACAACAATTCTTCTAAATCATCCCTCTCTTCTTCTAAATAAATAATATCTTCTTTTGTTGACTGAATTGTTGTATAGAAAGGAATAATAAAAACAAAAACTAAAACTAAACTGATAATGATAGTGATTAAACTAAGAATTGCTTTTTTCATTTTTTACTCTGATTTTGATTTTAATACTTCCGGATCCAAAACAAAGGTTAAATTAGTAGCAACACCGCCAGTTCCGCTTAAACTAACAGCCGAAAATTCTATAGATTTTACTCGTTCATCTTTTTCAAAAACAGTGATTTGCTTTGCCAATGTCATATAATCAATTGCTTGTACGCCAAAGCTAAGCGTAACCGCGGAAAAATCAGCTGAATAAGTAGTAAACCAAGCTCCGGGCACAACCAACTCTTCAAGCAGTCTAAAAGTCAAAGAAGGATAAATATGGTTCTCTAAAACCTTTTTAAAGTTTTCAATTTCCCCTTTTAGGGCGGAAAAATTGGATTCCAAATCTCTATCTCTTTCTGAATTTAACCGCTCTATCTGACTGACCAACTTATCTTTTTCAGCAACTTTTCCTTTTTTATAGGAATACATACTAAAAGAAGCCAGAACAACAGTTGCCAGCAATACCAAAGAAAGAATCAGCCATCTGCCGGATTTATCAGTTATTTGCTCTATAGAAGCGGCAAAGCGGCCTAGCTTTGTTCTGCTAGCCATCTCCTTATGCTTATACTGTTCCGGCATTAATTTAATATCCATATATCCATATATTATCCCCTCATTGCCAGGCCAACCGCCACTGCCAAAGAAGGACCAATTTCCTTTATTATTGGTTTGAGCTTATCTGGATAGGAGACCCGAGCAAAAGGATCGCCCACTAAAACCTCTAAATCTAATTTATCCATAAAATAGTCCAAAAAACCAAATTCTTTAATAACCCCGCCTGATAAAATACATTTTTCAACCTTCTTGCCATAAAGATCCTGATAATCATCAATTATCTTATTTATTTCAACAACTATCGGCCACAAATTTGATTTTATCACTTCGCTCAACTCATTTTTCTGCTCTTCTGTCAAACGACCGGCCAGTAAATCGTTTTTCAACTGCTCGGCCTGCGACGGCCTGACAAACATTTTTTTTGAAATACTTTCAAGTATTTTAAGACCGCCCATTTCTAAATTATGCGTAATTTTTAAAAGGCCCTCATCAACAATACTTACATTTACCGAACGAGCGCCTGCATCCACTAACAGAACAGGACTTTTGTCATTGCCCACCAAGGCCCGCGTTAAGCTAAACGTCTCCAATTCAACCCCCTTCAGTTTTAACCCTGCCAAGTCGCCAACTTGAGTTTTATCCCTAACTATTTCCTTGGGAACAGCAACAATTAAAACTTGTAATCTGTCTCTCCTTTTGGAAGAAACAACAGCGCCTCCCGGCTGCATATCTTTTTGTTTTTTCTTTTCTTCTTCTGTTAATTCTCCCGGTTTTTTAAACTGCTCAATAGTTCTTGTTTTATCGCTGGCCATCTCGCTAGGCCGGCCAACAACACTCCAATCTAAAATCACCTCCGATACTGGGACAGGAATATATTTTCTTGCTTCGTAGGGTATGGCTGCGGCAATTTCTTCTTCTGAAATATCAGGAAAATCAATCAGCGTTGAAAAGCTTGAATAGACCGGAATAGAAAGATGCGTCCTTTTACACTTAATATTAGCGACACTAATAGTTTCCTTGAGCATCTCGGCCATTTGTTGGTTAGTCACCTCCATGGAGCCCATTGTCAGCGAACCGGTCTTTCTTTTAAAATAATCGCCTATAGAAAAAATGGCATAGTTTTTTAACTTATAGCGGCCCTCTTTCTTTTCCAATTCAACCAACTTGATGGCCGCAGCACCAATATCAACACCCAAATGAGTTTTTGCTGATCCCTTAAACCAAAACACTTTTATAAATTACCCCCTTTGCAAAAGTACGGGGAGTTTAAAAAAAATTTCTTTATCTCTTTCAAATTATACCATAAACTGAAAACATAAAAAACTATCTATGTGGAAAACTATTTTAGATTTATCTTCTATTTAGATTTATCCTCTGCTAAAAAACACACCCACATCAAAAATGCGTCAATTAAAACCAAAAGGGAAAGCATCTAAAACAGCCGAACTAACAAATTGGTGCAGAGATTTAATTCTCCCAATCAATTGCCTCGGCTGCGACGAAGAAGGAAAGTTCATCTGCCAAAAATGCTTCAAACAAATACCCGTTAACAATGAACCGCCTAAAAGGTTTAAAGAAAAAACAGCTTTGAGCGGTTTAATCGTCGCCAGCTATTACAAGCACCCCCTAATCAAAGAAGCTGTCAAGCGTTTTAAATATGATTTTGCCAAAGGACTGACTGAACCGTTAGCAGATTTAATGACAGAAAAATTAAAATGCTCTCATTTCATCCCGATAAGCAACTCAATAATTATCCCCGTCCCCCTTCATGCCAAACGGCTTCGCTGGCGGGGGTTCAATCAGGCAGAGCTTTTAGCCGGCAGAATAAGCAACCAATTAAAAATTCCTTTAGAGCAAAACATTTTAACCAGACATAAACACCGCCTGCCCCAGGTCAAAATTAAAGACGCCTTAAGCAGAAAAGAAAACATCAGCGGAGTTTTTAAAATAAATAAAAAAAGAGAAAAAAAAATTAAAAACAAAACAGTTATTTTAATTGACGATATCACCACCACCGGCGCTACCTTGGAAGAAGCGGCTAAAACACTGAAAATATTAAAACCAAGCCAAATTTGGGCAGTGGTTTTAGCGCGGGGGTGAAATATCCCGCTAATTCCCCTCCTTTATTTTATAAAAAATATTTGAAAAAATACGGAAAATAGGTTATTATATAAAAACTACGGAGAGGTGCCAGAGTGGTTGAATGGGGCACCCTGCTAAGGTGTTGTGCCTTTACGGGCACCGAGGGTTCGAATCCCTCCCTCTCCGCCAGGTTTCCATGTTAGAACCGGAGTATTTTTTAAATCAAAACTTATAATGGAGAATTTTCAAAAGAATAAAATTATTGGAAATATCTTTGCGGATTGGCTATCCAAAGAAAGATTAAAAAAAAATACAAAGTTCTTGAACCACAGAAAAAATACATCCCTGATGTGGATTTAATCTTAAAACCAGATAGACAAGATAAACGAGAAGATTTATTTTTACAATTAAAACAAGTTATAGAATGGGTAAAAACCCCAAAAACACCGCAAGGAGTAAAAACCTTAATTTTCAAAGGGAGTCTATTTGAAGAAAGAATCAAAAAAGTTGAAATTTGTTATTATAAACGCGGCGATGATATCAGTCATCTCATTTTAATACTACATAGCGGCCGAAATGATTATTTTATACCAAGCGATATATCGTTAATAGATGTGGCTAAATTTGAAAAAAGCGGCTTTAAGGGAATTTACATTGTATCTCCAAAACATATCCTATATAAAAATAAAAAGAAAACTATCCAAAAAGAATTTGTTTTTGAAATTAAATCTGCCTTTTAGTTAGTATCAAACTCAGACAAAAAACCAACCATTCTTGGCTGGTTTTTTGGTTTTTAAAATGATATAATGCAACCATGACCAAAGCTCAATTAGGACAATTTTTTACTACAAATTCCGACTACATTCTCCGGGGATTAGAAGAATTTGTTAAAAACAAAGAAATAACTGATCCTTTTGCTGGCAATCAGGATTTATTTAATTGGGCTAAAAAAAACAAATGTAAGAAAATTACTGGCTTTGACTACGATAAAAAATACACTGACGATAAAAATGTTTTTCTGAACGATTCAATAAACAATCCTAAAAAATATAAATTTATTTTAACTAATCCGCCTTATCTACATAAAAATAAAGCTGATAAAAGAACAAAAGATGATTTCTTTTCTGGTCTTCACCCCCCCTTTGAAGACCTATACCAAGTTTCCATTTATTCAATCCTTAACTCCGAAGAAGGAATTTTAATTGTTCCGTTAAATTTCCTTTGCGCGGAAAACTCAAAAAAAATAAGAAATTTATTTTTTGAAAAATTTAAAATTGTTAAATTAAATGTTTTTTCTCAACAAGTTTTTGAAGACACAACCTATAATGTAATTTCTTTTTACTATAAAAAGAAAAATAATTTTGAAGATAAAAATAAAATATCAGCTGCTATATTTCCTGAGAATGAAAAAATTAATTTTATTATAGAAAGAAAATTTGGTTGGCAGTTAGGCGGCAATTTTATCAATCAAGTTAAAAA
>CAYQQO010000019.1:0-11844 GCA_964420115.1 uncultured Candidatus Saccharibacteria bacterium
TTAATCCTGAATTATTCCTTACCTGGGTGGTTCAGTTTAGTCAGGACCCGTCAATTGTGGTTGCCGCTTCGCGCGAATTTTCCGCCTTGGCAGAATGGATAAGGCCGCGGGCAAAAGATGTTTGGCGGGGATTTCTATGGTTGATTCTTTTTATGGCAATCATCCCGATTACAGGAGTGGTCTTGGACGCTGTTTTCAAAACCGGCTGGATTACTGCTCTCGTTGGACTTCTTCTGGCTCTTGTTCTGACTGTTTTTCTTCTCCAGCCAATTTATCTGGCGCTGGCTGCAACTTTGGGAGCAGCATGGGAAATACTCCACTTGCGAGGAATCACAATATCCGACGGAGCTCTTAAAGCGGGCAAAGGATTTGTCAATATCGCTCTTGGTATTCTTTTATGGGAGCTGATTATTGTTTTCTATCTTTCTATCTTTCCTGTCTGGAATAATCTCAAAGCTCTGCCGGTTATAGCCCTTAGCTCCCTTATGCTGGGACTAATGACATATCTCTGGGGCTTGAGCAGAAAGCTCTTCCGCAAGTTCGCCTGCTTTTTTGTTTCTTTGGTTCTCATTTTTGAAACGGTCAGTTTTGTCCTGCCTTTAAGCAGTCAAACACTTCATGAAAAAGGACTAGGGTTGGATCAGAAAATCGCCGACTGGCTCAAAAACCCTGTTCTTCCTGAATTTTCTGAAACAAAGAAGAAAGAAACATTTCCCAAGGAAAAAGAAGACGGACAGCCGCTGCGGAAAGGGACAGCTAAAGACGCCAAAAAGCACATAGAGGAAAATCCCGGCTTCTGGGAAAAACTCAAAGAGAAAGCAGAAAAAGCACAGAAAGAAGCCGAGGCAAGAGGCCCCCGCCCCCTCACCCGCACCATCCATATTCCGGCTGGAGAATTGGTAAATACGGGGATTAGAATAACAGAAAAGGACCTCAAAAAGAGGACCAAGATGAAGATTTATCAAGAAAAACGAAGAATATGTTGGTTTGTCAACGATGACGGAGAAGATATCGAGCTCAACAAAAAAACATCCCGAATTAAATTCACCACAACGGGCCCCAATATTCGCTTCCGTGGAGGCCCGGAGCCGACAACAATACGGATAAAGATCTACCACGTCCCACCTCGCCCTTGGCGGTAAAAAACCGCCAAAAAAATAAAAGCCAGAGGAGCTAAAACAAACAGCTCCTCCGGCTTTTAAAATACTTTAAAAGATATATAACTTAACTATCCAATAATTCGTTCAACAATCACCTGTACCATAGCGAAAGCAGCCAAAGCGATAGCCAAACCGACTAAACCATAAGTAAGCATTCTTCTGGCTTTCCCTGCTTGATCTTCGTCCCCGCCGGATGTTGTCCACAAAATACCAGCAATAACAATAACTATCACAGCCACCAATGTAATAATCCCCACTATCCAGTTAACAATGTTTTCTAAAATGGTTTCGAAGTCAGTTGTTGGCAATTCTGTAGTGGGCAAATCAACCGCAAATACTACGCTAAAACTTATCACAGACATAAACAGAGTCAACAAACAAGCGCTAAGCAAAGTTCTTCCTTTAATAATTTTCACTAAAATTCACCCCCTTTCAATTTTTTATATATTATTTATTCTACACCTAATATTTCTAAAACAACCTTTAATAAACTCCAAGAACTTAAAACAATTAAAAGGCCGACTAAAGACCATTGAATAGTTTTCCTTGCTTTTTTTATATTTTCCTCTGACCCGCCGGAAAGCATATATTGGAAACCGCCCACTATAATCATTAAAACAGCCAAAGTAGAAACAATACCAACTATCCGATTAACAATGCCGACAAATAGTTCGGTGAAGGTATTCGCTCTTAGGGGGTTGGGGAAGCCACTATCTTCCTCAGGCTCGTAATCTTGACCAAACACAATTAATGGTGATAATGCAAAAATAAAAAATCCAGTTAAAGAATATAACAAAATAATTTTTAAACTAAACCTCAACATAAATCCCTATTCACACCCCGGAAACTGATTCCAGGCCATAATTACTTGACCGGCTTCATCGGGAGCGGCCAATGTATTTATTAATGTACCTACAATAAGCCAGCTGGCAAACATAATAGCAATGCCTACAATTGCATTGGTTAACACTCTTTTTGCTAAGGTAATTCTGTCTTCACTGCCAGCTGATGTTAAAAATATTATCCCGGAAGCCACAAATAAAAGAATTGCCGCCGGGGTGGCTAAACTAAAGAGAACAAAATTAATAATATTGCTAACCAGTTGCCACAAGTGGCAAAGCTGGCAAGCGGGCGTTCCTTCTCTGCCGCAAGGGACTATAGGCGGCCAATCAACGGCTTGAGCAGGCAAAACCAACAGGAAACTGCCAAATAATAATAGGGAACTAATAATAATCTTTTGCTGTGTTTTCATTAATATTTTTACCACTACGGCTCGAGATTGCTTCGTCTCGCAGTAGAAGGAGTTGTAATGACAACAATCATTTCTTCATCAACAAGCTCACTTGGTTAGCCGCTTTGTTAATCGCTTCTTTTATGGTTGCTTCTCCTAACACTACTGATTTTATCATATCAGCTAAATACTGCTCAATAGTCTGGTTATCCACTTGATACCAAGAATGAGCTGATAGAGATTGTTCGGCAAAGACGCCTAAATCCGCGTCTTCTTTCTGCCAAGAAACTAAGTCTCTTCTGGCGGTCGGTTTTTTGGCTAATTCTAAATACTTCTGAGCGCTTTCTCTTTGGCCTAGCCAGTTGATAAATTGCCAAGCAGCTTGGTAATTTTGAGAATTTTTGGAAACAACCAAACCCCAATAATTGGCATAATTGATGCTTTTTGGAGAGTTTTTAATTTGGGGCACTGGGGCAACATCAAAATTTAAATAGGGAGACTTGGCTCTGATAGTCGGCAAATGGTAGGAATAATTTATCATCATGGCCGCTTCCCCTTCGGAAAAAGCATCCAGTGAGTAGAACATACGACTGTTATATGTGTAAATTGATTTTAAAGGATTAGCAAAATCAGTATAGAACTGGAGAGCTTGTTCGCCCGGCCTGTATGTTTCTCCCTCAAAACTAACCGCCTTGTTAAAAGTGGCAGACTTTCTGTTATCGCCTATCATTTGAGATCCCGTCTGAAGCATTAAAAGCGAAAGAATATCTGTTGAACGATTAATATTGTAAGCAGTGCCCATAGCGGCGCCTGCTCTGACAATATTGCCTCTTTCATCTTTAATGGTTAGTTTTTCAACCACTTCAATAAACTCTTCCCAAGTAGTTGGAGGTTGAGGGATGCCGTTGGTGTTAAAAATATCTTTATTGTAATAAAGAGCCAAAGTGTCAACATTTAAAGGCAGCGCGTAAACATAAGCTTCTCTGACAAAATCATCCGCCACTACATCAACAAAATTATCCTGCAAATATTTTAAGTTTAATAATTCTAAAGGAGCGGCCCAAATTTTATCGGTGTAGCGAGACAGCCAAGTATGATGGATCATAAATATATCAGGGCCTCCGCCGGCCGCCATTGCTTCTAAAATGTCGTTTTCGTATGTTTGGTAATTTTTTTCAAAATATCTAATTTTAAGTTTAGGGTGAACTTCGTTAAAATCGTTGATTAACGGCTTAATAACTTCTGAATCCTCAAAAACCCCCCAAAAAACCAACTCTCCCCTAAGTGTTTGCGGCTGGTTATCGTCGCCGGAAAGGAAAATAAAAAGCCCCCCAAGAATAACAACGAGGCCGCCGGAAACAATAAGAATGGTTTTTACCTTGTTAGACACAGTTTTTAAAAATTTTTCTCAAAAACCAAACCGTAGTGGTGGTTATCTACTTCAAGCTCTTTATCCAACACCAATCCTTCAGCTTCTATTAATCTTTCTGCTCCTTCTTTGGAAACAAACCAACCCTCTTTAGGAGCAAAAGAAGAATTAGGCGTCCACTCAACAATAACCAGCTGGCCTTCTTTTTTCATTACTCTTTTCGCTTCTTTGATAATTTCTTTCTTTTTTTGGGATTGGAAAAGAATATTTCTCATCAACACCAAATCAATGCTGTTGTCATTAAGCTTAGACCCCCCGTAAATTTCTAAATTACAATGAATTGTTTCAATATTTTGAATATCCTCTAATTTAGCGCGGCTGTTAACCGCCTCCAATGAATCTTTCAACACATCCAAAGCGTAAACCTTTCCTTGGGGAATCATTTTAGCTAAAGGAATTGTATAAAAGCCGGCTCCACTGCCAAAATCAGCCACATGGGCGTTGTCGCGAATTTCCAACTGCTCTAATATTTTTTCAGGGCTGATAATTTTGTTTACCTCCTCATTCATATTAGAAACAGGCGATTGAGGCAATACTGTCGCCTTTTTGAAGGCGCATAATTTTAACCCCTTGAGTCGCCCTCCCTAAAGTAGAAATATCTTTTAACTTAGTCCTAATAACTTGTCCTTTTTGAGAAATAGCGATTAAATCTTCTTCTGGACCTTTTAAAAGATGGGAAGCGACAATATCTCCTGTTTTGGAAGTTATTTTGGCTGTCTTAATCCCATAGCCGCCTCTTTTTTGCAGTTTGTAATGCTTTAAATCTGTTCTTTTGCCAAAGCCGTTTTCTGTTAAAATTAAAAGTTTATTCAATGTCAACTGTTCTTTGTTTTTAGTATTGACAATATCCATTCTGACTAATTTATCATCTTGGCGCAGATCAATGCCTCTGACGCCGGCAGCTGTTCTGCCCATTGGCCTAATTTCGCCTTCTTTAAAACGGATACTCTGACCTTTAGCCGTAACTAAAATTATCTCATCACTGCCGCTTGTCAAACGAGCCCATTTAAGCTTATCTCCCTTTTTTAAACTAATAGCTAAAAGACCATTTCTCCTTACATATAAAAAGTCCCCTATTTTTGTTCTCTTAATTATACCACCTTCAGTAGCCATAACCAAATACTTTGACTCTTCGTGTTTATCCACATTTACCACAGCGCTAATCTGCTCTTTAGCGCCTAACTGGATAATATTAACAATGGCCTGGCCGCGAGCTGTCCGCGAGGCCTCGGAAATTTCATAAGCTTTAGCCTGAAAAACACGGCCTTTGTCAGTAAAAAACAAAATATTATCATGAGTGTTGGCGAAAAGAAACCACCCAACAGCATCTTCTTCTCTTGGGACAATACCAACAATTCCTTTGCCGCCTCTTTTCTGCGCACGGTAAACTTTTGGGCTGACTCTTTTAATATAGCCGCCCTGCGTCAGCATTATCACACACTCTTCTTTGGGGATTAGTTCCTCATCGCTTAATTTGCCGACTGCCTGACGGTAAACCCTGGTTTTCCTTTCATCACCATATCTCTCTTTTATCCCCCGAAGCTCATTTTTTATAACTGTTAAAATTTTTCTGGGGCTTTTCAGCAAAGCCTCTAATTCTTTAATCAGCTTTCTTTTTTCTTTAAGCTCGTCTTTAATTTTCTTTTGCTCCAAGCCGGCCAATGTCTGGAGACGCATTTCCAAAATAGCTGTTGCTTGCCTGTCGGTAAGTTCAAATTTTTTCATCAAGTTTGTATGAGCCGCTTCTTTGGTGGTTGATTTTTTAATGGTGTCAATAACGGCGTCAATATGATCCAGCGCCCTTGACAGCCCTTCAAGAATATGAGCTCTTTCTTTCGCTTGGTTGAGATCGTATCTGGTCCGGCGGGTGACTACTTCCTGCCTGTGAGAAATGAACTGCTCTAATATTTCCTTTAAAGAAAGAACTTGCGGCTGAATACCATTAACCAAAGCAAGCATATTCAAATGAAATGTCTTTTGCAGGTCAGTTAATTTGTAAAGACGGTTAAGTATTCTCTGCGGCTGGATATCGTTTTTCAATTCGATTACCACCCTAACGCCCTCTTTATCTGATTCATCCCTGATATCTTTTATGCCTTCTACTCTTTTTTCCTTAACTAAATCAGCTATTTTAGCAATTAAATTGGCTTTATTAACTCCGTATGTCATTTCTGTAACAATAATTCGGAATTGGCCCGGCTTTTTTTCGGCAATTTCCGCTTTGGCCTGATTAACAATCGGCCCCTTGCCGGTGCTATAGGCCTGAATCATTGCCTGACGGTCATAAACAGAACCCCCTGTTGGGAAATCAGGCCCTTTAATAAATTTAAAAAGATCTTTGACTGTCGCTTTTTTGTTGTCTACTAAATAAATTGTTCCGTCAATAATCTCGCCCAAATTATGAGGCGGGATATTAGTGGCCATACCAACGGCAATGCCCATAACGCCATTTAAAAGAAGTTGAGGCACTTTAGCTGGCAAAATAATCGGCTCCTGTCTTGTCCCATCGTAGTTATCGGCCCAATCAACGGTATCTTTTTCAATATTTATCAGCATTTCTTCGGCGATTTTTGAAAGACGAGCTTCCGTATATCTCATCGCTGCTGCGGCATCACCGTCCATTGAGCCAAAATTTCCTTGACCCTTAACCAGCGGATATCTTAAAGAAAAATCCTGAGCCATTCTAACCAAAGAATCATAAACCGCTGTATCGCCATGAGGATGATATTTGCCTAATGCATCACCAACAATTGTTGCTGACTTGCGAAACCTGGCCGAAGCAGTCAAGCCTAGCCCGTGCATAGCATAAAGAATGCGGCGATGGACAGGCTTTAGGCCATCACGAACATCGGGCAGGGCGCGCGAAATAATTACGCTCATAGCGTAATCCAAATACGACTCTTCCATTTCTTGGGCAATGGAACGTTTTTTAATATAGCCAATTTCTGGCTTTATTTTTTCTTTTTTCATCTTTTAATCTGACAAAGGCAGTTTTGCCGGGCCAAAAAAAGACGGCTCTTCTTCTGGTTGGGCTCCACTCGGTTCTTCGGTTTCTACCTCCTCTGTTTTTTCGAAATTAATATAATTTTCTCCTGTTGTTTTCTTTTGGCTCTCTTCTTCTTTTTCTTTTTCTTCTCCCTCTTCATTTTGGAAAAAGACATCAACAGCATCTTTTAAAGACCCCATTAAAGAAGGAAGCTCTTCTTTTACCCCCTTAATAGATTGGCCCAATTGTTTATCTGATTTTTCCTTCTCAACGTTGCTCTCAACGCTATTTTGAAAAGAATTCAACCAAAAAGAAACAACAAAAAACATAGAAACAAAAACAGCCAACCAGAGAATTTGGATGCGAGTTCTGCGGGGTTTTTTTTGAATTTTTTCTATTAAATCAATGAAAGCCACCTCTTTTAAATATAAATTACTACTATTATGGCTTAAAAACAACAACTTCTGTTTCTTTCGCCGCCAGCTCTTTTTTCTTGATACTTAGTTTATCAACCGGCTGTTTTTTTTCCAGCCCCATTTCTTTCAAAAAATCACTAACATCAGCTAATTCCAAATTTAAGCCCGGCAATTGATAACACATCGGAATAATTAAACGCGGCTCCAATTGCTCAACAATTTTAACCGCCCGACCCGCCTCAATAACATCACCCCCGCCTACTGGGACCATCAAAATATCTACCTGGCCGACTTTTTCCAACTGACCGTTTTCCAAAAGCGGCTGATTAAAAGCGCCTAAATGACAAATCTTAATTTTATCTACCTCTATTGAATAAATTGTATTTTTTATCCCCCTTTTTTCTTCTTTTTCTTTATCAAAAGAAGAAATCCCATTTATTCTTGCCTCCTCCACTTCGTATTCGCCAGGACCGTCAACGACAAAAGGTTCGCCGCTTACCGCTTTAATATTACTCCTTTCTTTTTGATGGCTGGAAAGAGTGACAATGTCAGCCGCTATTCTGGGAGGCCTCAGCCCAATAGCCGCATCAAATGGATCAGTGATAATAGTTAAATGGCCACCCTGATTAGTAATCTTAAAACAAGAATGGCCGTAGAAAGAAATAGTCATAGTGATATTAAAAAGACTGGGGTTTGACAAAAGAGACTCCGACAAGTGCCTCTCTCATCCTCCCAAGCTATAAGTTTATTCTATCATATCTTATGACTCTTGCCAAGTTGTTTTTATTGGGTTATACTTGAATAGCTTTTATTAATTTCAAGCAACTGGTTTAATTATGACTACTAAAAATAATTCACAAAAAATGAAAGAAATGCTCTCTCAAGAAAAAGAAGCGCCTCGTTTAATACAGCAAGGCGAATTGATTGAGGGCAAAATTATTAAAATAAGCAAAAACGCCATTTTGATTGATTTAAGTCCTTTGGGCACCGGCATTATTTATGGAGGTGAATTAAAAGAAGATAAAAATTTAATCAAAGAATTAAAGGTAGGACAAAGCGTTTCCGCTTTGGTAAAAGAGCCGGAAAACGAAGAAGGATATATTGAGCTTTCTCTAAGAGAGGCCTATTTAGAAAAGGCCTGGTCAGAACTGAAAGAGAAAAAAGAAAACAACAAAACGATTGAAGTGAAAGTAACCGGGGCCAACCGCGGGGGTTTAGTTATCAGAGTATCAGGAATAATTGGTTTTTTGCCTGTCTCCCAGCTATCCAGTGAAAACTACCCCAGAGTTGAAGGCGGAGACAAGAACAAAATCCTTGCCCACCTTAATAATTTCATTGGCAAAGAAATAGAGGTAAAAATTATCGCCTTCGACCAGAAATCAGAAAAGCTTATTGTTTCAGAAAAAGCCACAAAAGCAGAACAAAAGAAAGAAAGCTTAAAAAAATACCAAAAAGGAGATGTGGTAGAAGGAATAGTAACCGCCTTAACTGATTTTGGCGCTTTCATTAAATTAGACGATGAAATAGAAGGGCTGGCTCATATTTCCGAACTTGGTTGGCAAATTATAGAACACCCCAGCAAAATTCTTAAAGAAAAAGAAAGGATAAAAGCTCAAGTAATTGATATCCAAAACAACCAAATAACTCTTTCTTTAAAAGCTCTTAAAGAAGATCCTTGGCAGAAAATTGATAAAAAATATCAAACAGGGCAAACCATTAAAGGAAAAGTAACAAAATTCAGCCCTTACGGCGCTTTTGTCCAAATAGACAAAGATATACAAGGATTAGCCCATGTATCTGAATTCAGCAAACAAAACCAATTAATGGAACAAGTTCTTAAATTAGGCCAATCATACAATTTTGAAATCCTTTCTCTGACCCCTCAAACACATCGTATGTCCTTAGGATTAACCAAAAAAAAATCCCAAGATCAACAAAAACAGGAGTAATAAAAAAATGAAACAATTAGCAAAAAATTTAATCATAGCTTTTTTAATATTCCTAACTATCGCTGGTTTTTTCGCTTTGCTTAACGCTCCGGCAGAGAAACCAGAAAAAGTTTCTTTGAGCAGATTAGTTGAACAGATTAACCAAGAAGAAGTTGAAACAATAGCTGTTAAAGGAGACAAACTGGAGATTACATTAAAAGACGGCAAAAAAGAAGAGACGACTAAAGAAAGAGAGGCCTCGCTTACAGAGTCGTTAACTAATTACAATCTTGAACCAGAAAAACTAAAATTAGTTAATTTAGAAGTTGAAGATGATACTGGAGCTCTTTTTTGGATAGGAACAATTCTCCCCTTTCTTCTCCCTCTAATTATTATTGGATTTTTCTTCTGGTTTATCTACCGCGGAGCCCAAAGAGGCCAAATGCAGGCCTTTACCTTCGGCCGCTCCAAAGCGCGCCTGTTTAGGCCCAACGATAAAAACAACAGAGTTACTTTCAAAGATGTCGCCGGATTAAAAGAAGCCAAAGAAGAACTTGAAGAAATTGTTGAATTTTTAAGAAGCCCAAAAAAATTTGCCGGGCTGGGAGCAAAAATCCCAAAAGGCGTTCTTTTAGTCGGCTCGCCGGGAACAGGCAAAACACTTTTAGCGCGGGCTGTCGCTTCAGAAGCAGGAGTCCCCTTTTTCAGCGTCTCCGGATCAGAGTTTGTCGAAATGTTTGTCGGCGTGGGAAGCTCTAGAGTAAGAGATCTTTTCCAAACAGCTAAAAAAAGCGCTCCGGCCCTTATCTTTATTGATGAGCTTGACGCGATAGGCCGGCAAAGAGGAGCAGGGCTCGGCGGCGGGCATGATGAAAGAGAGCAGACATTAAACCAGATATTGGTTGAAATGGACGGTTTTGACCCCAACATAGGCATCATTCTTATCGCCGCCACAAACCGGCCAGATGTTTTAGACCCCGCCCTACTGCGAACAGGCCGTTTTGACCGCCGGGTTGCTTTAAATCTGCCTGATTTAAAAGACCGTCGGGATATTCTGAAAATACACGCCAGAAACAAGCCCCTTGACGAAAAAGTTAATTTAAAAGAAATTGCAGAAAGAACACCCGGCTTTTCCGGAGCTGATTTGGCCAATTTAATAAATGAAGCAGCTATTTTAGCCGCCAGAAGAAATCAGAAAAAAATTACTCAAAGCGAACTGCGCGAATGCATTGAAAAAGTTCTTTTAGGACCGGAAAGACGCAGCCATGTCTTATCTGAAAAAGAAAAAGAAATCGCCGCTTACCATGAAGCCGGTCACGCTTTAACGGCCGCTATTTTGCCAAATACCGATCCGGTCCAAAAAGTTTCTATTATCCCCCGCGGCCCAGCCGCCGGCTATACCTTAAAACTGCCAACCAAAGACAGGCATCTGCATACTCGCTCCGAGTTCATAGATGAATTAGCGGTTCTTTTAGGCGGCTACACAGCAGAAAAACTTGTCTTTAATGAATTAACTACCGGCGCCTCCAACGACCTGCAGAAAGCAAGCGAACTGGCAAGAAAATTAGTTACCAAATATGGAATGAGTGATAAATTAGGCCCAAGAACTTTTGGCGGACAAGAAGAAATGATTTTTTTAGGAAGAGAAATAGCCACTGAAAAAGATTATTCCGAAGAAGTAGCCGGGCAAATAGATAAAGAGGTGGCTAAATTCATTGACAGCGCTTACCAGACAGCAAAAAAAAATCTTTCTGAAAACAGAAAAAAACTGGAGCAAATAGCCAAGGAATTAATAAAAAAAGAAACCATTGAAAGGCAGGAATTCGCCAGATTGATAAAAAAGAAAGTTTAGTGTATCCTACTTTTGGGGGCGTGTAGCTCAATGGCAGAGCATTCGGCTTATATCCGAACGGTCGGGGGTTCGAATCCCTCCACGCCCACCACTTCGGATAAGTCAAGGTTTCCGCCTCGCCGCTTCGCGGCTCGGCGGCCAAATTGAACGGAAATTTGAAAGAAAAAATCAATTTTTGGTTTCGTAAAATGTGGTTCGAGCCGATATTTTTCAGAAATGTCTTCATTTCCGGGTAATTCTCGGAATTAAGCAGTTTTTCCGCATAATTCAGCTTCAAAACAAATTCTCTGGCCGGTTCGAGCCAAGACAATCCCTTTTGTTCAAAGTCTCTGATTCTCTCCTGCAATTCTAACTTTTGAGTTAGAATTTTTTGTTTCCGAGCAGTGTATTCTTCAGTAGAAATAATCTCATTTAAATAAACATCTAAAAGTTTTTCAAGTTTTGTTTCAATTTCCGCCAATTCCTTTTTGAGATTTTGAACAAGGATTTTAGTTTCTTCTTTGGCTTTCAGCTCGTCTTTTTCAAGTTCGGCCAAAACCTTTTCAGCATTTTGGCTCGACAAAGAAACTTTTTGAAGATAGGTTTTGATTTGTTCAATAAGGATTTCTTCTCGCAGAAAATGTTTTTCTTGGCAAGGCCCTTTTTTCTTAGTGCAGCGATAATAGATATATTCTCTGCCGCTTGGTTTAATTTTCTTTTCAGCGGTGATTGCCGCGGAACAAGGACATTTCATTAAACCGAGAAAAGCAAAATTGTGTTTTATTTTTTGCGGCTTGCCTCTTTGTTTTATGACGGGTCCTGACTAAACTGAACCACCCAGGTAAGGAATAATTCAGGATTAA
>CAYQQO010000020.1:0-10110 GCA_964420115.1 uncultured Candidatus Saccharibacteria bacterium
CTTCCAAATCCAAAACCAAGCCGTTTCTTTTTCGCCACGCGGAGCGTGGCAAATCGTTGCAAAATGGGACTTTGGCGCGCTTCGCGCGCCTGCCGAGGCAGGGCGCGCCGAGGCAACCTTTCCCCAAAATGCTGAAATTGTAAATTGGCGGAGAGGACAGGATTCGAACCTGCAAGTCCCAAGGGACGCACGCTTTCCAAGCGTGTGCCTTACCATTCGGCGCACCTCTCCTTTTTAACAAAAATCAACTAATAATCATCGCTGTTAACCCCAATATTATAACCAATAACGATTGTATCCCCGCTAGGATCGGCTGTGTTGGGATGCCAAGTAATAATTCCACACAATTACCCATTATTATTATCAACCATTTCATCTAATCGATCGAAATATATCTGTTCAACTCCACGTAATAATATATTAACTCCTTCATAACCAGGCGTTAAGGGTGTTGGATCTGGGCATTCAAGAGTTCCTTGTGCGGGATCATTATCATACTGATAAAAAGCAGTCCCCCCCTGCGGTGGCGACGGAGCTTCTGAAAGAAATTTTCCCAAGTCTGTGTTTTCAACTAACGATGAAATAGTAGGGTTAGAGCCTAACCCAAAGTCATCTTCATCCCACCACATTGATTTATCTTGTTCATCTGCTAACAAATAAAAAGCTTTTTCAATTGTTTTAAAATCTTTTAAGGTACGTGCCGCATTTGCTCTTATTCTAGCATTATTTATGTTTACTATTATTATCGAAGATAATAAACCAATAACCGTAATAACTACAAGAAGCTCAATAAGAGTAAAGCCACTATTTCTTACTAACTTGC
Organism: uncultured Candidatus Saccharibacteria bacterium; assembly: GCA_964420115.1. Taxonomy (GTDB): domain Bacteria; phylum Patescibacteriota; class Minisyncoccia; order Portnoybacterales; family UBA2143; genus CAYQQO01. The sequence continues at coordinate 824 of CAYQQO010000020.1, forward strand.
ATTCCCCCATAAAAACCTTAAAACAAACGACTCTTAAATTATTATCTAAATTATTATGTCTTCATCCCCCTTAAATTCCTTATTCTCTCTCCCGCCGGCGGATGGCTCATAAAAAGCTTTGAAACTTTTTTACCCTTAAAGGGGTTGGATAAATACATGTGGGCCATTGCTTTGTTAGCTACTTTTAAAGGAGTGGGATCTTTGGAAATTTTTTCCAAAGCGCTGGCCAACCCTTCTGGATAACGAGTTAAAAGCGCTCCGTCAGCATCAGCTAAAAATTCTCTTTTTCTTGAAATAGCCATTTGTATTAAGGTGGCAAACAATGGCGATAAAACAGCCAAAATAATGCCAACAACAAGCATTATTGCCCCCAGCTGGCCGCTTTCTCTATTGTTTCTTCTGCCGCTAATCCAACTCCAGCGCAAAAACCAATCAGATAACAAAACAACCAAACCGACTAAAACAACAACTACTGTTTGCAAAAGTATATCCCTGTTGCCGATATGGCTTAATTCGTGAGCCAAAACCCCCTCCAACTCCGAACGATCCAGTTTCTCCAATAATCCCCTGGTAACAGCGATAACCGCTTTTTCAGGATTTCTGCCAGTAGCAAAGGCGTTTGGAGCCATTTCATCAATAATATATATTTTTGGAAGAGGCAGGCCGGCAGTAATACATAAATTCTCTACTAAGCGGTAAAGCTGAGGACTATCCTCTTTTTTAATCTCTTTGGCTCGGCTCATTGAAAGGACAATTTTATCAGAATACCAGTAAGAAACAAAGCTCATTACAGTGCTGAAAATAACTGCAATAATTAAAATAATAGAGTTGTTAAACTGATAGGAAAAAATCCAGCCAAGGCCAATGATAAATACTAGAAAAAGCGTAATTAAAATCCACGTCCGCCTAATATTTGCGTCTTTGTGGGTGTATAATGTTGCCATTTGCTAAAATGATACTTTGACTGGCTCCCTTTCTTTTTCCTCTTCCGTCTCAAAAAAATCTCTTTTACCAAAACCAAGCATACCAGCGACCATATTATTGGGAAATGTCTGTATTTTAATATTGAGGTCCCGGACATTGCCGTTGTAAAAACGTCTAGCCGCCTGAATTTTATTTTCTGTGTCAGATAATTCCCTTTGCAGTTCTAAGAAATTTTGATTAGCCTTCAAATCAGGGTAATTTTCCGCGACAGCGAACAATGATTTTAAAGCACCAGATAAAGCGTTTTCCGCCTCTGCTTTTTTGCTGGGCGCTTGAGCGCCAATAGCGTTTGTCCTGGCTTTGGTAACATTTTCAAGCAGTTCTCTTTCATGCTTGGCATAACCCTTAACTGTTTCTACCAAATTAGGAATTAAATCATATCTTCTTTTTAACTGAACATCTATATCTGACCAGGCCTCATCAGTTCTGTTTTTCAGCCGTATAAGACCGTTATAGACAACAATGAGCCAAAAAATAATTAAGGTGATTGCACCAATAATTATCCAGCCGATAGTACTCATGTTTTATCCTCGCAAAAAATACAGCCTAAACAGAAGACAAAAGCTTTTGTTTGAGCCCTATTTATCTAAGGTTTTAACTTATTATCATTGGTATTATAGTCCTTTTTAGAGGATTATGCAACCATGCAAAAAGTCAAGCTTAATTGGTAATATAAACAAAAAACAGCCCCGTAATACTACGGGGCCGTTTTAAATTTCAGATTAATACATGCCGCCCATGCCGCCAGACGGCATTCCCGCGCCTGCCGGAGTTGGTTCATCTTTTTTAGGCGTGTCTGTTACAACCGATTCAGTGGTTAAAAGCATGGCTGCAGCTGAAGCCGCGTTTTGAAGAGCTGAACGGGTTACCTTTGTCGGATCAATAATGCCCGCCTCAAACAAATCTTCGTATTTATTTTTAGCGGCATTGTATCCGTACCCGCCACTTCCCTTTTTAACATTTGCCGCGACGACCGAGCCGTCCTGCCCGGCGTTATGGGCAATTTGCCTGACCGGCTCCTCCAAAGCTCTTTTTAAAATTGCCAAACTGATTTTTTCCTCGCCTCTGGCTTTGACATCATCTAAGCTTTTTAGCGCCCTCATTAAAGCAACGCCTCCACCAGCAATTATTCCCTCTTCAACAGCCGCTTTGGTAGCAGCTAAAGCGTCTTCAATTTTAGCCTGCTTGTATTTTTGCTCTGATTCAGTAGCTGCTCCGACTTTAATCACCGCTACCCCGCTGGCTAATTTAGCCAGTCGTTCCTGCAGTTTTTCTTTATCAAAGTCAGAATCAGCTTTATCCATTTCAGTTCTAATTTGGTTAACTCTCCCCTCAATAGCGGCTTTATTGCCTTTCCCCTCCACAATAGTTGTATTGTCCTTATCAGCAATTACCTTGCGGGCTCTGCCCAACATCTTCATTTCAGCGTTTTCCAGTTTTAAGCCGACTTCTTCGGAAATAACTTGGCCGCCTGTTAAAACAGCGATGTCTTCAAGCATTTCTTTTCTTCTGTCGCCAAAACCGGGAGCTTTAACAGCCAAAGCATTAAATGTCCCGCGCAGCTTGTTGACAACTAATGTTGCCAAGGCGTCTCCTTCTACTTCCTCGGCAATAATAACAATGTCTTTTTTGCCGGATTGGGTAACTTTTTCCAAAAGAGGCAAAATTTCATTAATAGAAGATATTTTCTTGTCAGTGATTAGGATATACGGATCATCGTATTCAGCCTGCATTTTTTCTGTATTAGTAATCATATATGGAGAAATATACCCTTTGTCAAAACGCATACCCTTGACCATGTCTTTTGAAAGACCGAAAGTTTGCGATTCCTCCACAGTAATAACGCCGTCTTTGCCAACTCCCTGCATTATTTCAGCAATTAAGTCGCCGACTTGAGGATCTTCAGCTGAAATAGTGGCTACTTGGGAAATTTCCGCTTTGCCAGCCACTGGCTTAGACATTTTTTTTAAAGAAGCAACAACCGCTTCAACGCCTTTTTCAATTCCTCTTTTAATTGCCAAAGGATTTGCTCCGGCTGTTACATTTTTCAGCCCCTGACTGACAATAGCTTGTGTCAGCAAAACCGCTGTGGTTGTCCCGTCGCCGGCAACATCATTTGTTTTAGAAGCAACTTCTTTGACAATTTCTACGCCAATATTTTCAAACTTGTCTTCTAGTTCAATTTCTTTTGCTATGCTAACTCCATCGTTGGTAATTTCCGGAGAACCAAAACCTTTATCCAAAACAACATTTCTTCCTTTTGGCCCCATGGTTACCTTAACAGTGTCGGATAACTTATCAACGCCTTTTTTAAGCCGGCGCCTGGCTTGTTCGTCAAATTTAATTTGTTTTGCCATATTTATTCAATGTTATTCTGAACGAAAGCGAAGAATCTAAAAGTATTATACAAGATCTTCCGGCCTTCATCCCAGAACAACGGTAAATTATTCCAAAATTGCCAGAATATCCTCCTCTTTGGCAATTAAATACTCTTTATTATCAATTTTTATTTCATTAGGCCCGTATTTAGTAAATAAAACAATGTCGCCTTTTTTAACGTTCATTGCTTTATTCCCTCTTCCTGGGCCGACTTCTATTACTTTGCCCTGCTCCGGCTTTTCTTTATCTGCTGTATCTGGAAGAATAATGCCGGATTTGGTCATTTCTTCAGAAGAAATTGGCTCAATAAGAACCCTGTCTGCTAATGGCTTTATCTTCATATTAAAGAAGCAAAGTATAATAAACAATAAATAATATTTCTATATTATTTATTACCTATTATAACTTTGCGCTATTGCTGTATTTTTTTATCTTAATCAGAAAGAGTAATATTGTCAAGCCCCAAAGCAACCGCCTTGGCAATTCTTGTGCTGACTAAAGATTTCTTAGAAGGATTTACTTTTATCTCGTCAATATCTTTCAGCGCTATTTTATTTTTCTTTAAAAACTTATCAATTTCTTCTATCAGCGTTTCGCTTACCTGATAAAGACCCGTCCAGCTGTGGCCGGCGATTTTTCTAGCTCCCTTTTTTAAAACCAAAGTTAGTTCTTTTTTTGACAAATCAATAATTAAATTCATTTAATTTCAAAAACATCAACGGCCCGAGAACATTTCTCGGGTTAAGATTTAATTTCAAAAATTTTATTCCTTTCTCTAAATCCTTTTATCAATCTAATTTTTTCTTTATCAAGTTTTAAATAATTGGTCAGACAATTTAAAACAGCCCTGTTGGCCGTTCCTTTAATCGGCTTTTCCTTAACCCAAACCTCAAAGCTGTTATTGTCCTTTTTAATAATTTTTTCTTTTTTCGCTCCGGCAATAACTTTTACTTTTACCAGCATATTTTTTATTCTCTGGCTAAATAATAGCTGCGTTTTTCAAAAAAATATTCCGCCTCCTTGTTAATTTCTTCTATTGTCTCATCAGAGCTCAAATTTTCAATGCTTTCAAAAAAAGAAGCTACCCGGCCGAAATAGCATGGACGAAGTATTTCAATCAATGACGGCTTTGATTCTTTTTTATAAGCGTATAGAAAATCATAAACAATTACTGCCCACAAATCTCTTTCTATGCCGCTTTCCTGGCCCTGGCGAATTCTATTTAATCTTTTGCACGCTTCAGAACTAACAATATTTTTTATAGAAGACCAGTAGAAACTAAGCCCGTCTATAAAGGTCTTTCTAAAAATTTGCTTGTTTAGTTGAGTGCTTGTTAAATCAAACATTTCACTGCCGCCTAAAACTTCCACCTTTTCTATTTCTTTAATATTTCTAATTCTTTTTTCTTCTTTTAAAATTATTTCAAAAAGCGTTTTAACTACCTGAAGAAACATAGGACTTAAAGAAGGATCTGAAAGCTTGTGTATTTTAGCGTCTAAATTAACCTGGGCTGTTTTCAGCCCTGCCAAATATACGTTAAGGGTCATAAAGATATCAATGCCAAAACGGTAAGCTTCTTCCCCCCATTCTTTTTCAAGCCATAAATCAACAGCTTTATTGGAGAAGGCGAAATCACCGCCAATGGGCTGTCGGACCCCCCGGCCAAAAAGGCCGTAAACCAACGGACAGACCAAATGATTGGTAATAGTGGCGTCATGTTTGTAGCGGGCGTAATAAGGAGTTAAATAGTCGTAGCCATCCAGTATTGGCTCAACCATTCGCTTGACCCAAGCCGGCTGAATGCTTTTTAAATCAGCGTCAAAAGTAAGGCCGACTTTTCCTTCCATTCTTTTTATTATTGAAAAAAGGTTATGGAAGTTATAACCTTTGCCCTTGAGACTCTTTTCAGTGCTGACATATATTTTAGGGATATTGCCCTTGCTTTCTAAAAAAGCTTCTTGTGTCCCGTCAGTTGAATGATTGTCAACATTAATAATAACAGATTGTTTTTTTGGAAAATATGTTTCCAGCCCGCGGCTTGCCTGTCCAACAACAAAGGGGATATTATCCGCTTCATTGTAAGAAGGAACACCAACAACAATTTCGGCTTTTTGAATATTTTGAGGATTAATTATTTTCATCAAAAATCTCTTTGCTTATCCCTCCATTGGCAATACTGACACTGGCTATTCCCCAAAGGCGGCTTATCCATCCTTAAAACCCTAACCGCCTCCTCAATAACAGGATAGACGCCATCAGGATAAGCTGCCACCTCCTTTAAAATTTCCCTAAACAAAAGCTGGCTTTTAAAATTATCTCTTTCTTTATCAACCTGATAAAAAATGAAATAGGCCTTTCTTTTTGTTTTGTAGCCCATTTTCTCAATAATAAAGGTATAGACATCCATTTGGAACTGGTAGTCAGGGTAAATAACAATTTCCCGCGCCCCGCTTGTTTTGTAATCAATAACTGCCACTCCCCCACCTTCAAACTCTAAACAGTCATCAATTGCTCCAAAAAGCTCAATATTTAAATCCTTATCATACCAATCAAGCCCGGAAAAATTATCCCGCCATTTATCTAAAAGAATCTGGTCAGAAAATAGCTTAGCGCCGGGAATATTTTTTAAGACAGGCGGCACCTCCCCCCTGCCTCTGTAGCCGTCAAATTCCCTTTTAGCCAGTTTATCAGCCGCGTCAGATAAAGTATATGGATAGGGCTGGGGCCTTTTGGCGATTCTTTTTCTATCAAGCCAAAAACAGCGGGGACATTCCCGAAATAACTGCAGGCCGTATCGAGATAATCTTAACTTTTGATCTCCGATTAACATATTAGATGCTTCCTATTAATGTTTAATTAAGAATTCTTTTTAATAAAATTTTTTATGGAGCGATCGTGTGTTTTTTCGGCCTCTTCAGAAAAAAAACAGGCCGGCAGTTCTTTTCTTTCTATGTGGTATTTAACACACTGACAACAAAGCCCCTTTTTAGAACAAGAGATATAAGTGCATGGACAATTTTTTGTATTTTCTTCTTGTCGGCAATCCATTTTTAATTATTACCCATTGCGAGACGCGTTCTCATAAAATTGTGTTTTTAATCCGGTTTTTTAGGAATAATAATAATGGCCAGTAAATAGATAATTATCCCCGGAACAAGGCCGGTAAAAACAGTAATGAGCACCCAGATAAGACGCAGAACAACCGGATCAATATCAGTATATTCGCCCAACCCCCCAAAAACACCCGCTATAATTTTGTTTTTATCACTGCGATAAAGTTTTTTAGTTGACATATTTTCCCCTTTCTTTATTCTATCCTATCAGATTTTTGAAAAAAGAAAAAGAGCTGACCGCCAGCCCTCTCTTCTAATAAAAAACATCAGATTAACGGCCCTTCCCATAAAGCTTCTTCCACCAATAACTTGCCTGCCACATACCGAATAAAATACCAATAGCCAAAAACATAGCTGTGGCAATATAATGAACAACCACCAAATCCCCCCAAGTGAATCCAAAGCCATACTTGCCAAAATTGTCCGCCAACAGACCAAGATACCAGATTTCAAGCAGCCCATGAACAATAAACTGAAGAAGAATTCCCACAACGACCCAAGAAATATAATAGTATACTTTTTTCATAATTTAAAATTTTATTAATTTGTTTATTTATTTTTGTGACTTTTTTAAAAATTCTTCTTGAGACAGCCAAGGCGCTATTTTTCTAACTTTTTCCAATAATTTTTCTTTTTCTTGATTGCTTTTAGCCAAAGAATATTTTTTCCTTAAATAGCGAAGCTTCCGCTTTCTTACGCGGCGCCTGTGAATTATGGTTTTGCTTACCTGCCCCCTTTTCATATTCTCCCCCCTTTTTTTATTAAACCGCTTTAAGGACCCTATCTAATGACAAACGAAACCAATAAGTATATTTTTCTGGGTTTTTGTTAATATCTTCCTGCAGTTCTTTTTTATCTGCCCATTTCCAGTCAGCCGCTTCTTCCCTGTTTATTACTGGTTCGCCATCAAAATGCCCAATAAAAACATGGTCAATTTCATGTTCAAACAAATTTCCTAATTTTATTTTGTAATAAAAGTTAAAAACTTCTTTAAGGGGGCGATCGATCCCCATTTCTTCCTTCAGTCTGTCTCTTGCTTCTTCTTCAATGGTTCTGTTTGGCCGCGGATGAGAACAGCAGGTATTGGACCAGAGGCCGCCGGAATGATATTTATCATAAGCTCTTTGCTGAAGAAGCATCTGACCTTTGGAATTAAAAATAAAGATTGAGAAAGCGCGATGAAGCCTTCCTTCCTGATGAGCTTTTAGCTTTTCTCCTAAGCCAATTTGATTATCGTCTTGGTCAACTAAAATAATTTGGTCATTCATACTACTTTTTTTGGTAAAGTCCGATTAACTCTGCTTTTTCTATAATTGAATCCTTTATCATAACCTCAATATCTTCTTTGTTTAAAGAAGCGTCTGCTTTAATCTCTTTGTCTAAAGCGTAAAGTTTAAAAAAATAGCGGTGGGTTCCGCTGGGCGGGCAAGGTCCGCTGTAATTGTGTTGGTTAAAGCTGTTTATCCCTCCAATCCCCCCTTGAGGAATGGTATTTTCCGGAACCAGCGTAGTAGCCGGGTTAATATTAAAAACAAGCCAATGGACCCAAACCCCTGCTGGCGCGTCAGGGTCATCAACAATCAAAACCAATGATTTGGCCTCTTGGGGCACTTCCTTAAACTCAAGCGGTGGGCTGACATTTTCTCCGTCGCAAGTATATTGAAAAGGAATATCTTGATTATTATTAAAAGCCGGGCTGTTGATAGTCATATTATTTATCTTTATTAAGTCAAAATTATTTTACAAACCGATCGTAAAGCCAAGCTGAAAGAAAAACAAAAACCCAAACAGAAACAGCCATTAGCGCCAATCCCATCAAGGTAAAAGGCCAGTTAATCCCGGGGGCTGATTCAATCAAAGAAATATCATAAGCCGGAGTCATGCTGCCTATATAAATATGGATTAAATCAGGCGCAAACAAGACAACAACAATATATATTATATGGCATAATACACTTACTAAAGTTACTGCATTAGCAAGCTTAACTGGTTGCAACATATTTTTAATCTCTGTTTTTTTACTTTAGAAAAGCGAATTTCTTAAGAAAAGCGAATTTCTTAATTATAAAAAAAACAAAGAACCTCGCTTATTTATATTATACCAAAAAACAATTCAAATTTTAACTATTCTTTAAATATTTTCACTACTACGCTTCTTTCTCTGGCTCGGTTGTCAAAATCAATTAAAACAATTTGCTGCCAAGCTCCCAGAAGAAGCTTATTGTCTTTGACAGGCACAGATAAGTCCGGCTTAAACAAAGAAGCTAAAAGATGAGCCGCCGCATTGCCTTCTCCCGTTTTATTATGCTGATATTCGCCACCAAGAGGGGCCGTCTTTTCAAGAAACTCCTTTAAATCACTGAGAAGGCCTGATTCTTTTTCTAAAACACTTATAGCGCATGTCTGATGCGGCACAAAAACAACAGCCAAACCATCTTTTACGCCTGATTTTTCAAACTCCTCTTCCACTTTATCTGTGATATCAATAATATCATTAAATCCTTTGGTAGAAACTTTAAACTCCATTCTTTTATAATACCCCCAGCGTTAAATTTGGTCAACTTCATAGTTTGAGCAACAGAAAAAATATAGTATAATGAATAAAATGAAAAATAATTATTCCCGCCTAAAAGAAAAAGCGGAAAGAAAAGCCAAAGAAAGAGAAAAGAAAAAAAGGCCGAAAATGGAAGTTTCCGGGAAAAGCGTTTTTAAGTTAAAAGAAGCTATTGGCAGAAAAAAATAGCTTTTATCCCCAACTCTGCATAAGTTCACATACATATTGGACTCTTTAAGGGTCTGAATATGTATGCA
>CAYQQO010000021.1:0-9789 GCA_964420115.1 uncultured Candidatus Saccharibacteria bacterium
TTATTGATAATTTTATATCACCTAAAAAGTCCAATATGTTATGGACGGATACATGAATTTGACTAATATACGAAAATAATTTATAATAAAAAACTGTTTTTTAGTTCTTTCTAGTTCTAATGTGAAAGGAGGTGAAAAGTGGAAGAGATTAAAATGGTTTTTACGGGAGAGGAGTCTTCGGAAGGTAGAGTGAAAATTGATTTTAACTCTGTGGCAATAAGATTCTCAGCGTTGGGCTATATTGTATTGCGAGACGGGAGAACGATTGTTGTTCGTCAGAATCTGGGCGGCCACAGGCATCCTCCAGGACCTTCTTTGAAAGAATTTTTCACTTCTGAAGTTATTGAGCAAATCCGCTTTTGCGGGGTTGATGTCAGCTGTAAATAGCGGCAAAAGGATAGCGATAAAAGGGGTGAATATTTTTTAAAGCCACCGTTTGCCGGTGGCTTTAGTTTTTCTTGGCGAAAATTACTTTAAATTCTCTTTCCAGCGTTTTTGTTTGCTCTATTTGTTTTTTAAGATGAGGGGGAAGTGAATTAATAACTTTTTTGAATTTAGTCGGATTGATGGTTAAAATTTCATCCCATTTGCCAATTGGTTTTAATATTTCTTTAACTTGTTTGAAATTATAACTGAATCTTTGCTGGGGAGTTCGGGAAATATATCCGACTTGGCTAAAAACTCTTTCTACGCCTTGGCTGTCGCAGTATTTATTGATTGCTTCTTTCAGCTCGTTTAAGCGTTTTGTTTCTTTGTTTTGGTTTTCTTTTATTTTAAAATATTCATGGATAACTTTTTGGATTTCTTGTTCGTCTGGGGCAGGGGATTCCTCTTTTATAAATTGGTGCTTCCATAAAGGACATTGCTTTTTGTAGGAGCACCAGTCGCAAAGGGGATTTAAACGTGGAGAAAAATCACTTTCCTTTATTTCATTAATCAGAGAAATAATTCTTTCTTTGTCTTGGTCAGCTTGCTGGCTTGTTCTAATGGTTGATAATTTCTCTCCGTGGACAAGATAATAAAGAGACAGTTTAACCGGCCTTTTTTGCTTTGAAAGCGACGGCCAGCGGTTTAAAAGGCCTAAATAATAAATTGAAAGCTGGAGGTCGTTGTCAATTTTTTCCTGCGGGGGCATTTTTTTAGATGTTTTGTAATCAATTACTTCAAACGTTCCGTCGTCTAATTTGTCAATTCTGTCTATCCGGCCTGTTATTTGATGAGGCTCTGGTTTTTTGTTAGGGGTCTTAATCCCGTTTTCTGAAACAGGAACCTCAAAGCGGGTTTCTAAATTAACAATGTTAAAATTTTTTCCTTGGTTTTGATCTTGGTAATTTTTGAGTATTTCTACTCCTTTGTGAAAAGCAAAACTTTCTTCCTGGCTGTCTTGATAAATTGAGCTGTCCCATTTTTCAGTAAAATATTTTAGAAGATCCTCTTGAGAGGACGGCGCCAAACGGGCCGGTTCATGAAACAGCCGTAAACATTCATGGATTAAAGTGCCGAAAATAGCCTCTTTTGACTTAGGCGCTTTTATCTGTTTGACATACTGAAACTTATATTTGGCAGGACAAGTTGTAAATGTGTCTAAAGCCGAATAGGAGATACGCATATTATTTTTCCTCTTTAATCCCGCTATGATACTGGCGGTGGACATCGCGCAATCTTTTGTTTGTCACGTGAGCGTAAATTTGGGTGGTGGCGATATTGCGGTGGCCTAAAAATTCCTGTATTAGCCGCAGGTCAACTCCATGAGCTAACAGATCAGTGGCAAAGGAGTGGCGGAGAGTATGAGGGGTTGTGTTTTTAGGCAGGCCGGCTAAAAGAGCATATCTTTTAATTAATCTTTCAATAGAACGATCTGTTAAGCGGCGAGGAGCGTTTTTTCTTCCTTGGTAGTTTACAAATAAGGCATTATCTTTGTCTTTTCTGGTGTCAAGATATTTTTTAAGCCAATAAATGGCTCTTTCTGAAAAGAAAATAGTTCTGTTGCGCTTGCCCTTGCCGACTATTCCTAATTCTAAATCTTTTGTCAGGGAGATGATTCTGATTTGATCTCTGTTTAAGGAAACTAGTTCGGCAATTCGTAGTCCGGTTGAAAACAAAACTTCCAAAATAGCTCTATCGCGCAATCCGCTAGTTTTTTTTGTATCAGGCATAGAAACAAGTTTTTCTATCTGTTCTAAGGTTAAAAAGTGAATTTTTTTATCACCTTTGTCTTTGGCTAATTTAATTTTTTCAGCCGGCAGTGAGATGATATCACGGTTGGCAAAATAATTCAAAAGAGATCTTAGGGCGATTAAGTAATAGTTTTGGGTGGATTTTTTTAAATCTTTTTGAGATCGGCGGGCCAAATAGACGCGATAATCCCAAATATGAGTAGGGGAGAGCTCATGGGGCTTTAAATCAGAGAGGTTGTTTTCTTTCAACCAAGAGATGAATTTTTTAAGGAAGCGGGAATAGTTTTCCTGTGATTTGTTTGATAAGCCTTTTTCAATGTCCAGCCAGTCCAAAAAATCATTTAAATGCTGGGGAATTGGTTTTTGTGATTTTTCCATAAAAACGTATAATATAATGTGTATTAAGGGTTATTATGCGACATATTATCTATATTAATATACAGCCCTCAGGCCGTCAATTTTTCTATTTGTGGATATTTCCCCTGCCCTTTTATTAATAATGTCTCTGTCGTATTTATTCTTTAAAAAATATTTTTTTAAAATAATCTCTTACCTTGTTATACCCTTTTCTTATTATATCACTCCCCTGTTGAATTTTGCTTTTTAGGGGACTAAGCCAGCTTTCCAGCCTGCTGACATTTTTTTCTGTCTCTTTTTGGGCTATTTTTTTGGCTTCTTCTTTTATTTCTTCTTTAAGAAGCTCTTCTTTTATTTCTTTTTCTTCTTTAGCTCGGTCAATAATATAATTTATGCCTCTTTGAGTGTCGTTAGGGAGGTTATCAACTGTTTGTTTCATTGGGTTAAAAAGTTTGTTCTTGATAGAGTAAAAAGTTCTGCTAAACCAACTGTCTTTTTCTGTATTTTTATCTGTTGTTGTCGCTGTTGTTTCATTGCTGTTTTTTACAGACTTCCCTTCTTGAGCTAAAGAAAAATTAACTTGGCTAAAAAAAATACAAATTGTTATTAAAAGACAAATTATTTTTTTCATTTTTAATGATATATTATCATTTGGTCCAAAGTGGTTGAAGTGTCAAAAAGATTTGATAAATATACTCGGCTGGAATCCAAGTAAATATTTGGCCCGAAAAACGGATCGTGGACAACATAGCGCCCGTCATTTGTTTTGTGATGGACAACAACATAGTGCCCGCTTCCGCTGCCATTGGCTCTTATAAAAACTATGACTGGATAGCCGGCTCCCAGTTCTCTGTCCAGCCGCGACCAATCAAAAGGAGTTGTATGAGGCGGCGGGCAGTTAATACAGCTTAAATCCCCCCACCTTTTTGGCCAGACAATTAAAGCGTAATAAAAGATTGGTTCTCTGGCTAATTGTTTTGGGGTAATCGTTTGGCCATAATAACTAAAAAGCATAGCAATAGAAGTAACAGCGCAGCCATAGTCCTCTAATTCCAAACTGCTTATTCCAATGGGGTCTTTTCCCCACCGCGCATCATCCTGTTTGTAATACCAGTTTGTTGAAGCCCAATATTGCGCAGGCGGTTTTTCCTGCATTTCTTTCAGCCGGGCCAGTTCTGCCGCTTTTAAATCTCTTAAACGGGCAATATCGCCTAACAAAGATTTTCTTTGAGCTTCAATATTAGCTAATAACTGCTGATATTTTGATTCTTCGCCCCGAGTGTGTGTTATTAAGGTTTCTTTGGTGTTTTTCTGGCTGGCCAAAGAAAACTTTTGATCGTCCAACTGGCTTTTCAGTCCTTCCAGCTCTTCTTTTTTTTCTTCCTTACTGTTTTTGTTTCCCCTTAAGGCAAATTTAAGCAGGCGCAAGTTTTCTACTTTTTCCTGAACGCCGGTTTGCAGGTCTTCTAAATATGAAAGCTGGTTGAAAAAGTCAGAAAAATTTTCACTTTGCAAAACTATTTCTATTTCGCTTGTTTGGTCATATTCGGCGATTGTTTGAATAATGCTGGCCAAGTTCTTTCTTTGCTTTTCTGTATCCCTCTCCGCTTCTTCAATGCCGTAATCAAGTCGGATAATTTCCAAGTTTGTCTGGCTGATATCATCTTCAGTCAGTTTGATTTCTACCTGCAGCTTTTCTGTCCGAGCGTTAAAAATAGCCACCTGATTATTTAAGCTCTTTATTTCGCTTTGTTTCTGATTAATCACCTGCTGGTATTCCCTCGCCTTTCTTTCAAGCTCCGCTTTTTTTTGTTCCTGCTGTTGGATCTGACTATTTAAATTATCAATTAAATCCCCTTTTGAAATGTGGGGTATAAACAGAATTAAAAACAAAATTAAAACTGGCCAACCAGCTTGACAAAAAGTTTTTATTTTATTATAGTTTAGAAAGTTGTTTAACATAAAAAATAAACAATAAAAACAATATAAAACAAGGAGGAAATGGGATGAGAAAGAAAGCCCAATCGCGGGCAATGGCAATGGTGCTCAATCCAAACGATGTTATCAACGGTTTTTCCTGCTCTTTCTGTCGGGCCCTTGTGGACAAATAGAGCGTTTAATCGCCGCGGCTGAAGAATTTCTGACTATTTTTGAGAAGAATAAGCTTTTCTTTGTTTTTTTATCCCCTCAAGAGCAAGAGTTCGTTGTTGGTTCAGCGGGCTCTTTTCATTTTATTATTTTCTCTTGTGCCTCTTTTATCCTTTTTAGCGTCTCTTCTTTGCCTAAAATTTCAGCTATTTCAAAAGGGCCGGGAGAGGCCTTTTGGCCTGTTAAAGCCGCTCTTAGAGGCCACAGAAGCTCGCCAGAGCCGTGTTTTTCAGCTAAGGGCATCAATACTCCTTTTAGTGTTTCAGCGTCAAATTTGTCTATTTTTGACAAATTTTCTTCTAAAATATTAAGTTTCTCTTTTATTTCTTTAAGGGTCATTTCCCTCCAAATAAGAAGTTCTTTAGGATATTCCAGTTTTTCTTTAAAAAAGAATTCGGTCGTCTCTCCTATCTCTGACAGCTTTTTCATTCTTTCCTGTTCTAAGGCGACTATTTTTTTAGCTTTTAAAAAATCTATTTTTTTTGGCAAATAGGGCAAACATCTTTTAGTCAGTTCATTCAAATCCATTTTTTTAATATATTGAGCATTGAGCCAGTCAAGCCGCTGGGTATTAAAAACTGCTCCTCCTTTATGGACCCTTTCTAAGGAAAATTCCTTAATTAGCTCATCAAGTGAAAATATCTCTTTTTCAGTTCCGGGGTTCCAGCCCAAAAGAACTATAAAATTAATCAGCGCTTCTTTTAAATACCCTTGTTTATTATACCACCCCATAGAAACAGCGCCATGCCGTTTGCTTAGTTTGCTTTTGTCCTGTCCTAAAATGAGGGGCAAGTGGGCATACTCTGGTTTTTCAAAGCCAAGAGCTTCTATTAAAAGAAGCTGTTTAGGGGTGTTTGGGATATGATCTTCTCCTCTGATAATATGAGAAATATTCATCTCGTAATCATCAATCACAACGCTTAAATTATACAAGGGCGTTTTCTTGTCTCTGGCAATGCCAATATCTCCTAAAGGGCCCGTATTAAATTCTAATTGGCCCCTTATTAAATCATTAAAAATTATTTTCTTGTCAGGGCAGGAAAAGCGGATAATCCCCTTTTTTTCTTTCCCTTTTCTATCGCATATATGCCGCGGCGCTTGGCCTTTTCCCATTTGTTCTTTTTTTTCTTTTTCCAGTTCTTCTTTGTTGTGCGAGCACCAAAAGGCCTGGCCAGAATCAACCATCTTTTTTATATGCTTCTCATATATTTCACTCCTTTCGCTTTGCCTGAAAGGCCCTTCGTCCCATTTAAGTCCCAGCCAGTCCAAATTTTCTAAAACATCTTTTTCATATTCTTTTTTAGATCTCTCTATATCGGTATCTTCAATTCTAAGAATAAACTTACCCTTGTTTTGTCGGGCAAATAAATAGTTGAAAAGCGCTGTTCGGGCTATGCCTAAATGAAGGGGCCCGGTCGGGCTAGGGGCGATTCTTGTTCGGATTTGTTTTTTGCTTTTTTCCATAAAAATATTAATTCACTCTCCCATTTCAATTAATGCCTCGGCTAATTTCCGGGCTGCCTCTGGTCTGGAAAAGTTATTAGCGCTTTGAGACATTCTTTGTATTAGCTCTGGGTTGTCCAGTATTTTGTAAACTTCGTTTAAAAAGATGTTTGGCGTTAAGTTACTCTGCTCTATCACAACTGTTGCTCCTGTTTGAGCGTATGTAAAGGCGTTTTCTCTCTGGTGGCCAGAAGCGGAATTAGCCAAAGGGATTAAAATGCTCGGCTTAGCGCAGGCGGCGATTTCTGAAATAGTTCCTGCTCCCGCTCTGGCAATTACTAAATTGGCTAAAAGATAGGCGGCCTGCATTTGCTCTTCGTTTAAAAATGGATATAGATGATAATTTTCCGGCATTTGCTTTATTCTTTCTGCGATGTTTTTGCGGTTAGCTTCTCCACACTGATGGATTATTTCATATTTTTCCAAAAGTCTCGGCAAAACAGATAAAACTATTTCATTTATTTTCTGCGAGCCCTGACTGCCCCCAACTATGAAAATAACCGGCTTTTGCCCTGTTGTTTTAAAAATATTTTTTGCTTTTTCTTTATCTTGAGGCGAATTAGAAAGGCATTTTTCAATTAAAGCCAGACGGATAGGATTACCAATAAGGGCTGTTTTCGTCCCCGGAAAATGCGCCAGCGTTGATCTGAAAGAAACAGCTATTTTTTTGGAAAATTTGCCTGCTAAGCGGTTGGCCAGCCCCGGAATGGTGTCTGATTCATGAGTTAAAACAGGGATGCGGAAGAGCCAGGCGGCTAAAACAACAGGCGCTCCGCCATAACCGCCTTTGTTGAAAACAACATCAGGCATCCAAATATATAAATACCAGAGAGCTTTTAAAAAACCAAAAGGCATTTTAAAGATATCAAGGAAATTATAGATTGAAAAATATCTTCTAATTTTGCCAGCCGTGATAATTTTAACCTTTGCTCCTTCTTTTTTTATCGGTTTGATGAAATGGTTTGCCCCTAAAAAATATAGTTCTAAACCACTTTCTTTCCCTAACCCTATTGGCCGGCTTGATTTGGCGTATGCTTGTTTTAATTCTCTTAAAACAGCGATAATGGGATAAGTGTGCCCACCTGTCCCCCCGCCGGTGAAAAGTATTCTCATGTTTTGGTATATTTTGAAATATTAACTAATATGCCTAACGCCGCCAAAATACTAACTAAAGAAGACCCGCCGTAGCTTATCAGCGGCAATGGCATGCCTGTTAAAGGAATTAGACCGGAAATAGCGGTGACATTTATTGCTGCTTGGATAAAAATCCATCCGGTAATTCCGCCTGCTAAAAGATAAGAAAATCGATCGGGGGTATTTTTAGCTATTTTAAATCCCAGCCAGCCCAAAAGAATAAATAAAACTGTTAAAAGGCCAGCCCCGAAAAATCCCATCTCTTCTGCAATAATGGCAAAAATAGAGTCAGTGATTGGCTCTGGCAAGTATTTCCATTTCTGAATGCTGTGGCCCAAACCCAGGCCGAAAAGGCCGCCTGATCCGATTGCTAAAAGCGCCTGGTTAATTTGATAGCCGATTCCCTGCGGGTCAACTTCTGGATGAAGATAAACTGTTAAGCGGTTCATTCTGTAGCTTGTTGTTTTAATTAAAGCAAAAATAGCCAAAAGTGCCAATATCCCACTGCTAGCCAAATACCTTATTTTCATCCCGGCTAAAAAATATATTAAGCCGGCGATAACAAGGAGGATGACCATAGCGCTTAAATTTGGCTGGAAATAGAGAATGAGGGCGATTGAACCCAAAGCAGCAAAAAGAGGGATTAAACTTTGTTTAATCGTTTCTTCCTCTCCCCCTTTTCTTTTTGACAAAAGAGCTGCTAAATAAACAATAAAGGATAGTTTAACAAACTCAAAGGGCTGGACAGAAAAGGGGCCAACAATAATCCATCTTTTAGCTTCTCCAGCGCTATACCCTGCTCCGGGGAGAAAAACCAGCGCCAAAAAAATAATACTGAAGATAATAATGGGGGAAGCCAATTTTTGCCAATATTTGTAATATATTTTTTGAAGAATAAAAAAAGCAACTAACCCAATAGATAGACTATAAATAATCTGGTGCTTTAAAAAATAGTAGCTTTCGCCAAAGTGTTCCTGCGAAAGGACAACAGAAGCAGTAGCCAGAGCAACCAAGCCAAAAATTATTAAAGAGAAAATGATAAATATTAAAGCGTAGCTTGGTTGATGTGGCTTCATATTGTCACTTCTTTGCCGCTGGCCAAAAAAATAAGCGGCTTTTAATAATTCAAAGAATCAACCGCCTCGTTAAACTTATTCCCTCTTTCAAATTCATGCCTGAATAATCCAAAACTGGCGCAGGCCGGAGAAAGCAAAACTATATCTTTTTCAACCGCTCTTTGGCTTGCTTCTTTTACTGCTTCTTCTATATTATCCAGCGGGCCAATAATTTCTAATTCTTGATTCTTTTGGCCAAGCTGGTTTTCAACCGCTTTTTTCAGCTTTAAGGTGGCTGTGCCTTCTAAAAGAATTAATGTTTTTACTTTTTTAACAAGCATTTCTGATAGTTGGCCGAAATCTAAGTTTTTGTCTGCTCCTCCGGCGATTAATAATATGTTTTTCTGGCCGGCAAAAGATGTTAGGGCGGCTAGTGTTGCCTCAGGGATAGTAGCGGTTGTATCATTGATGTATTTTACTCCGTTAATTGTATCAATAAGTTCTAATCTGCCGGAAAGTCCTTTAAATTTTTCCAATACTTTAACAATCCCTTTGTTGGAAATGTTGTATAATTTAGCAACGGTGGTAGCGGCTAAAACAACGCTGATATTATGCCTCCCCCTTAACTTAATATCATCCAAAGAACAAACTTCCTCTTTGTCCGGGCCAAAGATAATTTTTTCTCCTTTGACAACCGCCCCGATATTTATCCTTTCTTCTGTTAGTTGGATACCGTTGTCTTGGCTGTAATAATGAATTTGTCCTTTTGCTTCCTGTGAAAAATTTCTGACAATTTTATCTTCGTAATTTAATATCAGGTGATCGTTTTTTTTCTGCCACTTAAATATTAATTTCTTGTCTGCTATATATGCGTCTATATTGTCATAGCGGTTTTGGTGGTCAGGAAGAATATTGGTAATAACAGCGCACCCCGGACTTTTTTTATGGGTTCCCAATCCGGCCAGCTGCCAGCTGGAAAGCTCTAAAACAACGGGACTTTCTTTATCAACTTTTTTTAGTTTGGACAAAACAGACGCGCCAATATTTCCGGCTAAAAGCGTGTCAGAATATTTCCTTTCTAAAAATTTTGCGATTAAAGTCGCGACGGTTGATTTACTCTTACTGCCGGTTACCCCGATAATAGGGGCTTTGCAAAGTTCAAAAAAGATGCCAACATCTGTTTCTACGGGCACCTTGTTTTCTCTGGCTATTTCTAAATATTTTGATTTTTCAGGCACAGCCGGGCTTTTAACAACCAAGTCGGTATTGATAAAATCCTCTTGCCTATGCTGGCCTAAAACAAACTTGATTGATTTGTCTTTTAGTTTTTCTAAAGATTCCTGCAGCTCTTCTTTCGGCCGCAAGTCAGTAATCAAGACGCGAGCTCCTAAATTAACAAAAAACTTGGCTGTGCC
>CAYQQO010000022.1:0-9732 GCA_964420115.1 uncultured Candidatus Saccharibacteria bacterium
CTGGAAAATATCCAATCTACCGCCCATATTTTCCAAAGAACTGATGTTTTTTACATCAAGCTGATTAACGCTTAGCCAGTTGCTCATTATTACCCCTATATCTTTCGCATCTATTCTGCCGTCATTATTAAAATACAGATTAACATTTTCAACCATTGCCAGCCATTTATAAACCAAAAAGGAAAAATCAATTGAATCAATTTGGCCGTCGCCGTTCAAATCAGCAGGATTCAATGTTTGAGAGTCCGCCCCGACGAAGAATAATTTGCCACCGCCAATAACAACTATAGCAACAATAAGCAAAATAATTTTAGTTTTTCCGAACATATTGACCTTAAACAAAATCTAAAACTTATTTATAAAATAATTAATCAAATCCGAAATCCTAACCCGTTCTTGCTTCATACTATCGCGGTCGCGAACAGTCAAATCATTGTTTTTCAAGCTGTCAAAATCAACAGTTAAACAATACGGGGTTCCTATTTCATCCTGATAGCGGTAACGCTTGCCAATATTGCCCCGTTCGTCAAAAACAACCATATATTCTTTTTTCAAATTATCATATACTTCTTTGGCTTTTTTAACTAATTCCGGCTTATTGCGCAGAAGAGGAAAAATAGCTGCTTTATAGGGCGCCATTTGCGGAGCAATTTTCAGAACTACCCTTGTTTCTTTATTAACCTCTTCCTCGTGGTAGGCCTCTGTCAGAACAGCCAAAAGAGTTCTATCTACTCCAAAGGTCGGCTCAATGACATGAGGAATATATTTTTTATTCTTTTCTTCGTCAAAATATTCCAAGCTTTGGCCTGATTCTTTCTGATGGCGGGACAAGTCATAATCAGTTCTGTAGGCAACAGCCCAAAGCTCATCCTGTCCAAAGGAAAATTCATATTCCATATCTATTGTCCTTTTTGAATAAAAAGCTCTTTCTTTTCTAGGAATCTCTTCATCGTGAAGTTTTTTCTTGTCTATTCCAATAATATCGCAAAAGCCATGAATATATTTCACCCACTCATCAAATATTTTCCCCCAATCAGCAGAAGGAGAAATAAAATATTCTATTTCCATTTGTTCAAATTCAATGGTTCGGAAAATAAAGTTGCCAGTGGTAATTTCATTCCTAAAGGCCTTGCCTATCTGGCTAATACCAAAAGGGATTTTGACATTGGTAGAATCCAAAACATTCTTGAAATTGATAAAAATATTCTGTGCTGTTTCCGGGCGAAGATAGGTAACAACCCCTTCTTTTTCAACCGGACCAATGGTTGTCTTAAACATACCGCTGAAAAGTTTTGGCTCTGTTAAAGACCCGCTGCATAAAGGACATTTCTTTTTATCATTAAGTTTATCAGGTCTGAATCTTTGATGACATTTTTTACACTCAACTAAGGGATCTTTAAAATTTTTAACATGGCCGCTGGCCTGCCAAACTTTAGGGCTTGATAAAATGCCGCCGTCTATGCCAACTATATCTTTTCTTTCTTGGACAAAATATTTCCACCAAGCCTTTTTAATATTATTCTTCAACTCAACGCCCAAAGGCCCGTATTCATAAGTACCGGCCAAACCGCCGTAAATTTCAGAACCGGGGAAAATAAACCCCCGTCTTTTAGCCAGTGAAATAATTTTCCTCATTAAGTCTTCCATAAAATTAAATCTAATCAACAACAACGCCGTCTTTGCGACCAATAGTAGTATCATCCGGCAGGGTAGTATCAACAGGCTTATCAACACTGCTAAGCGGTATATCAGCAAAACCATCTTGGCCCATAGCCGTTGATTCGCCTATTAACTCCACCGAATCGCCCAAATGAGCCAAATCAGGAATTATAGCTACCTGAAAAGCCACTTGTTTAACAGGCAGAAGAATACTGGTAGCGGCAGGCAAAGCGCCGACATCCCAAACTATTTGGCCTGTCCCCGGATTGTAAGTTAAGCCGGCGCCAGAAGGACTAATCTTGTTTTTAAACTGGACATGAGGCGGCAAATACGCCTCTACCTTAACATTTTCCAAATCATTTACTGTGTTTACCAACTGCCATTTAATAGTATAAGTTGTCGCTTGGCCCACTTTCGGCGGGATAGGGCCGCTGTTTAAAAAAGTATCATCGCTAAAATAACCTTGAGCATGAAGAGTCAGCTCGCTGGCCACTTTAACTTCTATAATATTCTGACTGGATACTTTAATGTCCTCTAAAGAAGGCGGCGCTTTAGCAGAATCAATATTTACCACATTGGTAATAATAAAGTTTTTGTCAGCGTAAGTTGAAACAGGCAAAGGATCTTTTACCTCGACCGCAAAATCAATCTGCCCTTTTTCGCGCGGGCCCAAATACTCCAAATCAGAAAGGTTGCTTGCCCGCCAAGTAATTGTTTTACTGCCGCCGTCAAAAGAGCCTTCCTCCAATTCTAAGCTGGTCAAATCAAGAACTTTCCCTTCCAGCTTTGCTGTTATAATCACCTCTCTCATCCCAACATCAGTGGTATTCTGATAATCAATTTTGAATTTTAATTTATCGCCGGCTCGGGCAACATAATCAACTTCATCGTTAACAGTTTGAGAAACAACTAAAGGAGATGAATAAATTACCAAAGCGTCAGCCGCCTCGGCAAAAACAACAAACTCTCCCTCATCTACAAAACCTAACTGGACCTTAAAAGATTTGCTTTCTCCATCCTGACCATTAATATCGCCCTTAATAAATATCTCGCCTTCTTGGTCAGGCATTAATTTGCCTAAATCCCAAACCCGATCATTTTTTTTAGCCGCTGGCTGAGCTGATTCAAAAACAAAACCGCTTGGATATTCCAAGCGAAGCTCCAAATCATCATAGGAAATCTCTGTCTGGTTTAAATATTTAACTGAAAAATCAAAAGACTGGCCGCTAACTAACTTCTGCGGCAGGTCAAAATCTAAAACTAAAGGAACAGAGATAATTTCTGTCGAAAATTCAACTCTCTGGCTAAAACTGGAAGTAATCCCTCCCGGCTGATAAGAAATCTCTGCCTGCGCTTTTTTGCTTTCTCCTTTCAGGCCAATAATTCTGGCTGGCAGTTCTATTTTATCAGAACTGCCTGCCAATAAATCATCTAAATTGAAAACAACGGTCAGTTCATCCGGCCCGTCAAGCATTGTCCCCTCTGGGTAATAAAAAACCAGTTCAATATTTTCTAAAGGGAGGCGAGTCCTGTTCCTATACTCCACTATATACTTCACCTTTTCTCCGCTAATAACCTTTTCCGGCCCGGAAATCTCCAACCCGACTCTGTCTTGATCAAAAGCGTTGCGCCCCTGCCAATAAAACCAGCCGGCCATTGCGAAAAAAACCACCACCGCAAGAACAATGCCAATTGTCAAATATTTCTTTTTCCCGGGAGACATTCCTCCAGTGCTATCACTCCAATCTGTTATTTGAGCTTTTTTGCTTTCGCGGCCCGGCCTAAAAGATTCCGGGCCTTCTAATCTTTCATTAAGCTCGTCTTCCTGGCCCGGTTTATATATTTTTTCTTTCAAGTCTTTTAAATCCATCGCTTGTTATTATAATACCCCTTTAACAACCTTTTGTAAAAATAAATTTGATTTAATTTCTTCTCCTAAAGAAGAACGGATAAAACGGCTGATCCCCACGGGAACCCTGCCATAACCCAAAAGACCCAGTATTTCTCTGCCAAAATCAAGAGCCGTTTGTTCTATAGCCGGCTCTTTGAAATCAAGCTCTTTAAAGCTTTCTAAAAGAAGACGCCAAATATTTTCATCTTTTTCCGGCCCGACAACTAATTTGTCAGTTAGTTCAGACAAATAGAAAGCGGCGGCCAAAGATGATAAATTTTTATGGAGATAAGGGAACGACTCAATTGTTTCAGCTCCGGTAATAATATCAAAACCGCGGGAAGGCGCAATCATGAAATGGCTTTTTAAAAACAATTCCAAATGCCCCCTTAATTTGGCCTGATTCTTCCTGACCGCCTTAGCCCGCAAAAGGAGCTTACCAAAATCTTTGGTATAAACAG
Organism: uncultured Candidatus Saccharibacteria bacterium; assembly: GCA_964420115.1. GTDB lineage: Bacteria > Patescibacteriota > Minisyncoccia > Portnoybacterales > UBA2143 > CAYQQO01. The sequence continues at coordinate 4,012 of CAYQQO010000022.1, forward strand.
TCAGCAACCTGTCAAATTCGCCTAAATTTTCTTTTTTAATAATTATCCCTTGAGTTTTGTAGAGCATAGAGTTTTATAGAGCATAAACTACTTTCTAACTCCCAGCCAAATTTTCTGGCCGTCTAAAACAACTTCCTTTTCGACCAAAAAGGTTTCTTTCTTTTTGGGAGCCAGCTCTATTTTCTCGGCTGCAACCTCTCTTTGAATTTCCAACAAATGCTTTCCAATTAATTTTTGTAAATATGAATCTGACAGATAGCGCAAATAAATATTTTCCGTTGGCTTCAGCCCGCCGTCTTTTCTCATCCCCTGGACAAGGCGGATTAACTCTCTGATTATTCCTTCCGCTTTTAATTGGTCAGTAATTTTAGTATCCAGCTTAATATTTTTGCCAAAAGATATTTTTTTGATATTTACTTCCTCTTCTATCAAACCAGACATCTCTTTATCATCGGCAATAATCTTATTATTAACAGTCAATTCGCCCAATGGCTGTCTTACCTTAATGCCCGCCTTAGTTCTTTCTGCTAAAGCCAAAGCAACAATCTCTCTTATCTTCCCCATTCTCTCTTCTAATTTTTTATCAATAGCTTTTTTATTTACTTTTGGATAATTGGCCAAATGAACAGAGGCCCCCTTTTCTAAACTTTGGTAAATTTCTTCCGCCATAAAAGGCATAAAAGGCGCTATTAATTTAGCGAAGCTTAATAAAACAAAAGAATAAATTTTTTCTGCTTCTTCTTTTTCTTTTTCGTTTTTTGGTTTTTGGAAGCGGCGGCGGGAGCGCCTGATATACCAATTGGAAAAATCGTCTAAAAACTCGTCAAAAAGGCGGGCGGCTTTTGTCAGTTCATATTGGTCCATAAAAAAGATAACTTCTTTGTTTAAAGAATTAAGCCGGGAAACAATCCATTTGTCTAAAATATTTTTTGGAGAAACAGAAGAAGGGGCCAAACATTCTTTTTTTGTATATGTTTTTAGAAAAGTAAAGGAATTGTAGAGTGTCAGCATTATCCTGCGGAATGTTTCAGCAATTCTTTTTTCAGAAACAATATAGTCCTCGCCCATTGGCGTACTGGACAAAAGAAAGTAGCGCAAAGCGTCAGCCCCGTATTTGTTAAAAATAATTTCTGGGGGAGTATAGTTTTTTAAACGCTTGGAAAGCTTTTTGCCGTCTTCACCTAAAATAAGGCCGTTGACAACCACATTTTTAAAAGCGGGCTGATCTTTACCCAAATCGGATTTTCCAAACGTTAAAGCGCTGGCTAAAACATGAAGAGTATAAAACCATCCGCGGGTCTGATCTATTCCTTCAGCGATAAAATCAGCCGGGAAATTTTTTTCAACCAGCTTTTTATTATCATACGGATAATGCCACTGGGCATAAGGCATTGAACCGGACTCAAACCAGCAGTCAAAAACCTCTTTTATCCTTCTCATCCCGCCGCCGCAGGAACAGGGGATTGCCAATTTATCTATAAAGGGGCGATGGATATCCAACTGCCCCTCTTTGTTAAAAGACAAGCCGCCAAAATTAAGAGAGGCTATTTGCCCGGGAGAAAGATAAAGGGAATTCTTTTTGCTAACCATTTTTTCATCAGACAAACCCTCTCCCATCCCCCTTAAAAGCCACAAAGGATCGCCGTGCCCGACTACTAAAATATTTTTATCTCCATATTTTTTATCAAAAGAAGCCAAAGCGGCCAAAAGACGCTTTTTAACCTGATTTAAATTTTCTCCTTGAGGAGGCCCAGATTTAAACCTTTTCAAATCATCGCCTTCAAAATACTTGTGATATTCATCAGTTTTTTTACCCTTGAATATACCGGCGTCAATATCTCTTAAACGTTTGTCATAAATTACTTTTACCCCCAAAGCATCGGCAACAATTGAAGATGTTTGACAAGCGCGCAAATAATCCGAGGAAACAATCAAATCTATCTTATTTTTCCTAAGTTCAGGGATTAAATTTTTAACATCTTTCTCGCCTTTGCCTGTTATCGGAGGAGCTTTTGTCTCGTCGCCGGAATATATTACTCCTATTTGGTTGTTTTTTGTCTGCCCGTGGCGAAGAATAAAATAGTTGTTGCGTTTTGCTTTTTTTCGCAATTCTTTCAATCCGCCGATCACTTCTGCCCCCCCGCATTCTTGGCACTGCCAAATAGGAATAGGCGCTCCCCAAAAACGATTGCGAGAAACAGACCAATCGCGCGCCCCTGAAAGCCACTTGCCAAAACGACCCTTTTCCAAGTGAGCCGGCACCCAGCGAATTTTTTTATTATTATCAACCAGTTGTTTTTTAAATTTAGAAACAGATATATACCAACTGTTTATTGGATAATACAAAAGAGGACTCTCGCACCGCCAGCAAAAAGGGTAAGCATGAACAATTTTTTCTGACTTAAAAAGCAACCCCCGCTTTTCCAAATCATCTTTAATATCCTCGTCGGCTTTTTTAACGAATTTGCCTTGGCCCGGGAGATTTAATCCTTCAATAACTTTTCCTGCTTGATCAACAGTAATAATAGTCGGCAGTTTTTCGCGCTGGCCCAAAACCATATCGTCTTCGCCAAAGGCGGGAGCAATATGAACTAAACCTGTCCCATCCTCTACCGAAACAAAATCGGCCAAAACAATTCTGTAAGCCGGCTTGTCTGCTTCTGTTTTGTAAAGCGGCTCATATTCTATCCCAGCCAAATCTTTCCCCAAAAACTCTCTTTCTATTTTGTATTCCTTCCCCAAAACGCTTAATCTTTCTTTAGCTAAAATATATTTCTCTTCACCTGCTTTCACTTCAACATATTTAATATTCTCCCCGGCGGCGATAGCGGCGTTAGCCGACAATGTCCACGGAGTAGTCGTCCAGACAAGAAAATATGTCTTTCCCTCTCCCTTAATAGGGAATTTGATAAAAACTGATTCATCTTTAATGTCCTGATAAGCTCCCGGTTGGTTCAATTCAAAATTAGACAAAGGCGTGCCGCAACGAGGACAATAAGGAGTAACCCTGAAATCCTGATAAACCAAACCTTTATCCCAAAGCTGTTTAAAGACCCACCAAACCGATTCAGTATATTGGCTGTCTGAAGTGGCGTAAGCCTTGGAATAATCAGACCAGCGCGCCAAGCGCTTTAATGTTTTCTCCCAATCAGAGGTACAACGGAAAACCGCCTTCCTGCAAGCAGCATTAAACTTCTCTATGCCGTATTCTTCAATATCTTTTTTGCTTTTCAGGCCCAATTCCTTTTCAATTTGATTTTCCACCGGCAGGCCATGGCAATCCCAGCCAACCCGCCAAGCAACCTGATAACCCTTCATCGTCCAATACCGCAGGACAACATCCTTAATCGTGCTGGCCAAAACATGCCCATAATGAGGAAGACCGGAAGCAAAAGGAGGCCCGTCATAAAAACTATAGTACGGGCTTTTCTTTTTAGCTCTGATTGATTTGGCAAAAATATCCTGCTTCTGCCAAAACTTCAATATTTTCTTTTCTATTTTAGGAATTTGATCCATTTATCTACGAATTAAAAATTTTTTACAAATTTATAAATAATTATTTTAACAAAATGTTCTTAGAAGGGAGCCCAATAGCACGTTGACCATTGGGCGAAAATAAGATAAGACCTTTCTTATCTGTCTTAGTTTTTAGCGCCAAAAGAACTACGCGCATTACTTAATCGTTCCCAGCTGGATTGCGACGAAATATTCTATACTCTCAACACCGACATAACGATGACCCTCCTCGGTAAAAAGAAGCGGAGTTTGTTCTTGACCCTCCAGAAGCTTAAAAGGAGCAATCCACCTAATCTTAATACCCGACAATGACTCCAATGCTTCCTGGACCCGACGATTCTGTTCTTTGTCTAGACAAAAATAGACGATAACTTTTTTTTAGTCATCAGCTATCCCTCCTTAGCTTGTCAGAGTTATTATTATCCCTTCCAAAAGCACTTTGTCAAAGAACTTACATTTTTACCAGCGCGGAAATACCCATCAAACCAAGCGTATTTTTTAAGACAATTTGAGCCGCTTTGATCAAACCGAGCCGGGCCGAAGACAATTCTTTATTATCATCAAGCACCCGGCAGTTTTCATAAAATTTATGAAAACTGTTGGCTAATTCCAATGAATAATAGGGGAGACGCTGTACTTGAAAATCCCCTGCTGTGTCTTCAACAATTTCCGGAAGTTTTATCAATTGACGAATAAGATTTAATTCGGCGGGATGGGTCAATTTTGCCATTCTGAGCGTCAGCGAAGAATCTTGATCATTTTTTTCAAGATTCTTCAGCCGCCCGCCTTTGGCGGACTCCTTCAGAATGACAGGCAAACTTTTTTCTAAAATACTGCAAATTCTAGCATGGGCGTATTGAACATAATAGACCGGGTTTTTAGCTGATTGTTCTTTAGCTAAGTTAAGATCAAAATTCAAATGAGTATTAGGGGATTTTTGCAAAAAGAAAAATCTGACCGCGTCTTTGCCAACTTTATCTAAAAGTTCATCCATCAAGACATAAACACCGGCTCTTTTAGACATTCTTTTTTTCTCGCCTTTTTCCAAAATTGTCACAAATTGTAAAAGTATTATTTTAAGCTTATCTTTATGCCCCAAGGCCTCTACTCCGGCCATTAATCCCGGGATATCGCCATGATGGTCCGCCCCCCAGATATTGATAACTTTGTCAAATTTTTTCTCTTTAAATTTATACTGGTGAAGCGCTATATCGCCAGCCAGATAAGTTTTATCCCCATCTTTTTTAACCACTACCCTATCTCTTTTATCGCCGAACTTAGTTGATTTAAACCATTCGGCCCCTCCTTTATGATAAATTAAATCCTTTTCTTTCAAAAAATTCAAGGTTTTATCCACTAAGCCAGATTGATGTAAATCTGATTCAAAAATCCAATCATCATATTTAATGCCTAGCTTGTCAGTGGTTTTTTGGATATAGTCCTTGATAATATATTTGGCCGCTATTTGGCCAGCCTTGAAAGGATCTTCTGCTTTAATTTTTTTAGCCAGCTCGTCAATATATTCTCCCTTGTAAACCACTTCTCTGTCCTTTAGAATAGAATGGCCTAAAGCCAAAATCTGCTGGCCGAAATCATTAACATAATAGGCCTTGCTTGTATTATATCCAGCTTTTTTCAAAATATTAGCCAAAGCGTCGCCATAAGGACCGCCCCGGGAATTTGCCACGGTCAATGGGCCGGTTGGATTAGCCGCAATAAATTCTACTTGGATTTTCTTGCTCTTGCCGATTTCTAAATTTCCGTAATTAGTAGTTTGTCTGATAATTTCGGCTAATTCTTCCTGCAAAGCTTTTTGAGACAAAGTGAAATTAATAAAACCAGGCCCGGCTTTTTCAACTTTATCAAATAAAGGATTATTTTTTAATTTTTCAATTATTTTTTCTGGCTTAATTTTTACTACCAGAGCAACATTAGTAGAAAAATCGCCAAACTCCGGATTAGTCGGATGTTCTAAGGCGGCATCTGTCTTAACAATATCCTTAATTAATTCTTTTATTTTTTGGCGCAGCATAATCATATCATAGCTCATTTTGACGCTTTTCTCAATAGAAGCCGTAAACCGCATACCTAAGCCATTTTTAACCCATTATTAATGGCTTAGATAAGCCATTTATGGATGTTTGTTCTCTATTTTGAATAGTCCACGATGATATTCAGCATTAAGGATTTAACGATTTAACTTTT
>CAYQQO010000023.1:0-9567 GCA_964420115.1 uncultured Candidatus Saccharibacteria bacterium
TTCACGATGATAGAATTTTATCATTTTTGGTTCACTTTTCAAACTTTACCCAATATTATATTCAACACAAGCTTTGGTGGCACTCTAACAAAGAAGAAAATCTGAACTACATAAGAAAAGCTCAAAAGCTTTATAATCAAAATCATGCCAGTTTAAAAAATTTTAATTTACGGATACCCAGCCCATCACAACTTTCTGAAGTGTTTGCTTTCTGTACAGAGTATATTGCTGCTTCTATTTTTTGGCCCAAATATAAAAGAAATTTAGATGATTATTTTTCAATAAGGGTTGCCAAACTCCTTTCCAAAGAAAAAGGTCGAAATCTTAATATCCAGAATTCTGTGCTTGACGAAAACCCCTACGATTTTGCGATAATAATGGGTAAATTGTTACTTGAACGCTATCCTAAAAAATGGCCGGAGTTTCTTCTCCGGAGGATTAATTTATAAATCACTTAAAAGGATCATATCCACAACGAGGGTATTTTGATTTTAGATCGCCTCCTTTTACTACAGCAAGCGGCCTGCAATCTCTACAAGCATAGCGATATTCGCACACATCACAGACCCTAACATCATCTTTAGTGACTCTCCAAAATCTTTGTAATCCTCTACTGAAAACAATCCCCCTAAGCTCCGCCTTCAAAATATTCCCTACAATGTAATCCCGGGCAAATATACAAGGGATAACTTCACCAAAGCTTGTGATAGCTATTTTGCCCGCCCAGCAACCGTTCCAATGATGGGCCCTAATAAATTCCTCCTTACTCGTCCAAAAGTTTGCCTCTTTCATCAAACCCCACTTTGTGATTGTTTCTTTAGCAGGAAGCAAATCATGATTGCACCCGCGTCCTGTCGGTCTAATAATGTCTATTTTCACAAACTTTAATCCGAGCCCTTGTACAAGACGTTGTGTTTCAGCAACCGCAGATTCATTCTGCCTCATCACCACCATAGCTACCCTTGTAGGAACGGCGAAACTCTTTAAAAGCTGTAGCCCCCGGTAAGTTCTTTTGAAACTTCCTGACTTTTGCGTTATTTTATCATGAATAGACGGCTCATCAGAATAAAGAGAAACAGCCACATTAAGCCCTAACTTCTTAATAATCTTAACCCCTTCAGTGCTTAAAAGAGTTGCGTTTGTGAAAATCTCTACAAAACCATATCCTGTTTCCTTAGTAAAATCTGCCAAATCAAGAACACCCCTATACTTAAACACTTCTCCTCCTGTAAGTTGAAGCTTCTGGCATCCTAAATCTCTCCCTTCTTTTATTATCCTTTTCCATACTACTGATCCCAAGCTACCGCTCTTAGGTTGATTCTCATTTGGCGCATAACAATGAATACATCGCAAATTACAATCATTAGTTAACTCAAGCCACATAAACTCTAAGCTAACCTTTGACTCTGTATCATCAAAAGAAAATATCTCTTTTTTGTCATCTACTTCCGCCAATCCCATTTCTAAAAGCTGCTGCCAAAACGACTGATCATTACTTTGCCCTTTTACGATATCCTTAGCAATTTCGTTTAGAGAATAGACTCTCCCACTTTCTAAATCATAAATAGCTGCTCGCTTTACTCCCTCTACAAGCTGACATTTTTGCGACAATCTCATCATTTTGTCTCCTTTTTTCGATTTCGCACTTATCCTAATATCCTTATTCGCTTTTTAAAGTCCTACCCTATAATTTAATAAATAATTTAAAAAAAATCAAGTTATGAAAATGAAAAAACAAGACCTCTAAAATCTTGTTTTTTTGACTCAAACAATCTCTACCCCGTCACCGGCAACCTCACCCAAAACTCGCTTCCTTTTCCTTCGCCTTGGCTTTCTACGCCGATTTGACCTTTATGCGCTTCTATAACCATGCGGGCCACATAAAGGCCCAAGCCCGCCCCTTCGGTCCAGATACGCGAAACTCTCATGCCCCGGGCAAACCTCTTAAAGAGATATTGCTTTTCTTCTGGCGAAATGCCGATGCCACCGCTCCGCTGACAATTTCCTTAGTTTGTTTTCTTTGCGATAATAATCATTAATGGGCTCTCAAAACAATACGGTTTTTTATCAAACGAACCATACGTCTTAACTATGTCTAACCCATAAGAGGAAAAAAGAGAACGAATTTCAGGGAAAGTGTAAAAACGAAGCCTTATATTCAAAACTTTCTTCCTATTATCTCGAATAATTACCCAGCGTGATTCCTCAATAAAATTAAATGGATCAAAAGAAAATTTATCAATATTTACATGCCCATGAGTAATTTTAAATTTATTTTTCTTACCAAATTGCCTTAATACCTCTATAGGATTTAACAAGTGAATTATGAAAAATCCGCCTAGTTTTAACAATGTTGAAAGATTTTTAATTACTTTTTCATTATCGGTGTCGGAAAAATATCCAAATGAATTACCCAACATCATCACTGCATCAAATTGTTCATTCAACCTTAAAAAACGCATATCCTGTTTTATAAAAATAGGCAAAACATTATTATGATAAGCCCATTTTTTTGCGCTATCTAAAGAAACTGACGAATAATCAACTCCTGTAACTTGAAACCCTCTCTTAGCGAGCTCTACACTATGTCTACCTTGACCACAGGGCACATCTAATATTTTTGCGCTCTTCTTAAGACGCAAATTACTGATAATTTTAAGCTCTTTTTCAGTCCAGATTTGGGACTGCGAATCCGATGGATCCCAAAGCGAAAAATACGCTTCATTAAAAGTTTTTTTCCACCAATCATTTTTAATAACCATATAAAATATTTATACAGTAAAATCTTTATTCTGTAAAGAAAAAGACATGAACAAAATATATATTCATGTCTTTAAACTACCTTATCGCTCTTGATATCGACTTTCTGCATCATAAGACATTTTACTAAGTCCGGTGATTCTAATGTCCCTCCTGTTTGAAATGCCCGAGCCAAACAAGGTCCTCCGCAAACTGGAAAATGAAAACAATTACTACACGCAGGAAGCCGCATAGGGTTCATTAGTTTAAATGCCTTCATTTTATCAGAAGTCCAGATATCGATAAGCGGCTGCGTTTTTACATTACCGCATCCAAAAATATGAGCTGGTAAAATATCACATGGCATTACTACTCCGTCGGCCATAACCGACACGAATTGAATATCATCTCCGCCACAAACATATTGCTTATCTCGCAACGAAGCAGTGTTATCTGATTTAACTGGAAAAGGGAGTAAAATTTTTACATTTGTATCACGATCCATAACTTCACAGAATTTCCGATACATCCGATCTAGTAATCCGTCTTTTTGCAGAGATTGCGGAGTAATCGGACACGCAGAACTGTTTGTTTTTGCTCTCCCAACAGAATTTATGAACCCAATATTAAGAACATTCACTCCGATCCGCTCGCAGAGATCGACTACACCATCAACTGCCGAAAGATTTCTGCTATTAAGAAGAAAACCAACATTCGTTTCAACCCCACAATCAACCAATCTCCTGATTGTCCGGATAGACTTCCCAAAACAATCTACGCAACCACGCGACGTATTATGTTTTTCTGCGACCGCATCATCAATACTCACTTGAATAGTCGTAAACGCTTCAGCAAGAATATTTTCACAGCCATCTGGCAATATAGCCCCGTTAGTGTTCAGATTCGCGTTGAATGTCGGAACCGACGCGATATACTCTACTATCTTATAAAAATCGTTGTGAAGCAAGGGTTCGCCTCCCGAGATATTCAACCGAAACACTCCAAGTTGACGCGCCTGCTGGAAAACATTAATCCATAATTTCTCGTCAAGTTCGCCCTCCATAGAATTCCCACTATCCAAACAACAATAAGCGCACCGAAGATTACAAGCATTTGTGATTAAAGCGCCTAAACTATCAAGAGGAGGTTCTATATCGTAACATTTGTCGGTTGAAATAACCATAAAATCTGAAAACTCAAGCATCTTTTCTTGAACCAGCCCTACAAGGAAACCATGAATCTCTTTATAAGAAAGCTCGAATTCCCTAACCGCTTCCTGAATAGATCTCCCCCGGAAAAGAAAATAAAGAACATCTTCGCTGCCTTTTTCTAATAAAAACCGGGTCTCTCCGCGACTTCCTGCGTCAACAAGATACCACCGATTGTATCGCGACTTAAAAATTATTTCGTCAGCAAGCTTAACATATTTTTCTCTCATTTTCTTTATCTCCGCAATTACCTATAAGGTTTATAATGACCTTAATGCGTCTCTTGTATTATCTTAAGCTCGAAAAAAAATGGTGGCGAAAAAGGAATATTGGTTATTCCCTTTAAATCGCCACCGCGGTTCATTTGGATCACGGTCCAGGAGCAGGGCCGCATTCCGATCCAGGCGTATAAATGCATCCGTTTGTGATAGTCGCCTTTCTGACAATCTTTACTGCCTTGAGCACTGGTTTCTTTCTAAGATCATTCGACTTTTCTGCCATTTCTCTCACCTCCTTTCATCTGGATTTTCTTTCACTATTTATTGTGTTAAAAGAACAAACTAATCTTGGATAACCCAAAACTTCTACTTAATATCACAATATCCATATTATTAAAGCTTGTCAATAGTCAAATTGTTCTACCCCGTCACCGGCAACCTCACCCAAAACTCGCTTCCTTTTCCTTCGCCTTGGCTTTCTACGCCGATTTGACCTTTATGCGCTTCTATAACCATGCGGGCCACATAAAGGCCCAAGCCCGCCCCTTCGGTCCAGATACGCGAAACTCTCATGCCCCGGGCAAACCTCTTAAAGAGATATTGCTTTTCTTCTGGCGAAATGCCGATGCCAGTGTCTTTGACCCGACAAATGGCAAAACCATTTTCCTCTACTAAACTAACCGTCACATTCCCTTGTCCGGTATATTTAATGGCGTTATCAATCAAATTAAAAATAACCTCGTGGAGTTTCTGCGCGTCTGCTTTGACAAAAAGCTCCTTAGTTTTTGCCTTGTCAAAAACAAGAGCCAATCCTTTTTTAGTTGCCTCGCCTTTCAGCATATCAACAGCCCCTTTAACAATCTCCTTAAAAGAAACTCTCTTAAATTCGTATTCCACTTCGCCTTTTTCCAGATGAGAAAGGTCCAACAGATTATCAACCAGCTTAACCAAGCGCTCGTTATTTTCCAAAACATTTTCCAGTTTTTCCCGGATCGGCTTAGCCACTGGCCCGTAAAAATCCTCCAAAATCATAGAAAGATAACCTTTTATAACTGACAAAGGAGTGCGCAATTGGTGCGAAGCAATGGAAATAAAATCAGATTTGGCCTTGGATAGTTTTTCTACTTTCAGATAGAGCTGTTGGAGCTCGGCACGGCGTTTGATTTCTTGTTTAACGCTTCGGACAAGAAGATAGCCAAAAAACAAGAAAAGCAACAAAAGAGCAAATCTCCAAGAAAATTCAAACCAGTCGGGAATGACAACAACAGCCTGCCAAAGAAGTAAAATAGCTATCAATCCTACTAAAAATTGGGTTAAAGCAACTTTCATCCCGAAAAGCTGTTTGGCTACAATAGCATAGGCGGTAAAACCAAGAAAAAAAAGAGAGGAATAGTTGCCAATTTGCCAATACTTTATTGATCCTGTCAAAATAGGAAATAATACATTGAAAACAAGGTTTATTAAAATAAAAACAGAGAATCCAAGAAAAATATATTGAACCCTCATTCTCATTGCTTTTGTAATACTAAAATATTTCTGTATTAGCTTTATAAAAATGATAACACTTATAAAGAAAATCCAAATATAAAACAAGACTCCGCCTTTACCATAAATCGGATCTACGCCCCATTTAGTAAATTCGACATCTTTTACTATATAATTCGTGAATATCGAGAGAAAGAAAAAAATAACCGTAAGAGAAATAACAATATAATCTAATATTTTATTAATTTTAACCTTACGCGGGAATATAACAATAAAGAAATAAAGAAGGGCAAATGAAATTGAAGCTACTCCTAAAATTAGCCTCCCAAACCATAGTGTAGCATCTAGATTTTTTGAGAACGAAAAGAAATAACCACCAGCCCACCAAAAAAGAAATGAAAGAGTCATAAGTGCAAATAATTGACCAACTCTCCTCTTGGGACTATTTAAATAGACCCATAAGGCCAGCAAGACAGTAACAATAATTATTAAAACCAGGAATATTTTATTGAGTAACAGATATATTGGATCGTATTCCATAATTATTTCCACAATTATTTCCACCCCCGACTAATAAAATGCATAAAAATTAGAAGCCTCGCTCCTTCTAAAATTTTTTTATTATTTATCAATTTAGTTTCTTTACTCAACTTATCTAATTTTTTATAGCGCTCCTCCCATTTTTTCTCTAAAAAATAATCTTCAACGCCAGAAGCCTTAATTTTTTCTATTACTTTCTTTTTATCTTTGCCTTGTAACTCCTTTAAACTGGTGATTTTATGCTCTAAGGCATAGGGAATAACCGCGCTAGTATAATCACCCTCTTCCATTTCTCTTTCCCACGTAGTAAGCCAATTGCCAATCCTACCCATCTCCTGAAGGCATAAAACCGCTTTACGCGCCTTACCTAGATCCTCAAAGTTAATTTTATTATGACACATCAAATCCAGATCAAAATCAATCAAAATCTGCATACTATGAGGTAAATATAGCCAACATTCTTTTGTATTAACAAAATATGGATATTTAAAAACGAGATAGGCATAATTTACCGCATTCAAAAACTGAGCTGTATCATAATTAAAAAAAACTTCTATTTTCTTATGCTGTGGGAACTTCCTGATTTCTTTTTTTATATAATGCCAAACTTTTAATGTGAATTCTAAATATTGCTTATCTGTTTTATCTAACCGAACAGTCTGTATAGTTTTCTCCCTAAATGGAACTTTTAATAATTCGTCTAGTAATTTTTCTCTTCCTTTTGTTTCGGCGACATCATCTAATAAGACAATAAACATATCATAGAGAGTTTTAATCTTTGGCAAGGAAGAATATTTTTGTTGGATAGACGAATAAAACCACACCTTATTCATCTTATACAACCACCTCCAAATAAAATCAGGCCTATCGCCCACTGCATTAAATTCCTCCACCCACCCCTGCAAATCCACAGGCAACTCCACATCCTGAACAGCTTCAACTTCTTCTTTAATTCTTTCTGGCGTAAGTTGTTTTAAGATGTTATTGATTACCATAAATAATTTTTATGCTTCCCCCAAATATAGAAAAATTTAATAACTTTAAAAAAGTCTTTTCTTAAGTTTGACTTATTAAACAAACTCTGTATAACAAGATTTACTGAAGCCGAGCTGGAAGAGCTTCTGTTTTCTAAAACTTCCGCCAGCTCGTTAATAGTTTTATTATCAAGAGAATAAAAAAGATTTCTCGCCTTTACTAATTTTCCCGAAGCAAGAGGCATTGATTTTATTCTTGATTCGTAAAGCTCAACTTTATTATCCAAAATACATTCAGCGGCGATTTTCCCGGAAAGCATCGCCTGGCTAATTCCTCCCTTAAAAATTGGATCTGTTAGGCCGGCTGCGTCGCCGATTAATAAAGCGTTGTCTTTGTATATCTTTTTACAAACACCACTTTCCGGGATAAGCCCGCTTCTGTTTTCCAGAAGCTCGTATTGGCCATAATACGGCTGGATAAATTCTTCTAAAAATTTTTTAAATTTTTCTTGTAAACCCTTGGCATGACAGCAAATTCCCGCATTAGCGCTGTTTTTTGATTTTGGAAATATCCAAGCATATCCTCGAGGGAATTTTTGATTATCCAAATATATTTTTGCTATTTTAGTATCAATTTTTTTTTCAAAATTTATTAAATATTGTATGGCGGGCAATATCTCTATATTTTCCTTAAAAATATTTTGCCTAACAATTGAGTTGACCCCGTCAGCGCCGATAAGATAGCGCCCCTTATAAATATCGCCGTTATTTGTTTTTACCAGCCAATAATCTTTTTCTCTATAAATTTCTACTGCCTTTGTGTTGGTTTTAATCTCCGATTTAACTTGACTGGCTAATTTTTCTTCAAAAGCAGACCGGTCTATAATGTAGGCATAGGGAAATTTTTTTGATTCTCCTATAACTTTACCATTGGGAGCTATTCTCTGTATAGCGCTAAGTTCGCAAGAAATCCAATTATTATCAGGTTTAATCCCCGACATTTTTAAAGCATTACAAGAGACCCCCTCACCTGTTCTAACAGGTTTGTCGCCAATATTTTCTCTCCTTTCCAAAAGAAGAGAATTTGTTAAAGAACGAGCAACAATCAAACCCCCAAAACCGCCTCCGATAATAATTGCTGTATAAACCTTCCTCATTGCCGCTTATCCAGTATTAATAATTAAATTATCAATACTAAAATTATATCATTAAAAAAAGAAAAGAAAAAACACCACTAACGTGGTGTCTTATTCAAGTCCATTTAATCGACCTTTGTTATTATTGCTGATAAACAATAATTTTGTCAAGTTTTTATTTTGTCTTTTACGCATATAGGACTATTTGTTAATTAATTAACAAAAGACTCATCAGACCGAACCACTGGTTGGTTTTGGCTTTGCGGTTGCTCAAATAAACCCAGCTGGCTAAGCTGACGGCAATAAGATTGATTAAAACAATAATAAATCTCTCCATTTTTGAAAACTAACTCATTAAAAACTTAGCCAACCACACCACCACAGGCCAAAGAATATATTCTCCGTCTGCCATTATATAAGAAAGCGAACGAAGGGCTTTTTGGCCTGTTTTTTTTGCTTTTTGAAGATAATAGAAGCTATAGAAATAGAAAACAATTAAGCCGAGAGAATAAACAGGGATTATCTGCAGAATAACGCCTAAGATTATTGGGACAAAAGAAATAAGGTTAAAGATATGTAAAAACTTCAGAGTTGTTTTGGCTCCGTATCTGACCGGCAGAGTTAATAATTGTTCTTTTTTGTCTCCGGCTATGTCTTTAAAGTCAAAATAAATAGTATTAAACACTAAACGGAAAAACACAAACAAAAAAAACAACAAGAAAAAGGGATTGAAAGAAAAAGAATAATAGAAAAGAGGCAGAAAAGCTCCTCCCACTGCCCAACACAAAGAAACATAAAGATTTTTAAAGCCGATGATTTTCTGGGTTAAACCTTTAAAGAATTTAGTGTAAAATATCCCGATAACAAACAGAAAAAAGACAAAAAGAGAAAATCTGGCATGAGTGGAATACAATGAGATGATAATGGAAAAAAGAGCCAGAACATAAATAGCAATCAACCAAGAAAAATACTTATTGATTTTTTGGAGATGTTCCACTCTTTCCGGGTTAGTTTGCGCGTCTTTGGCTGCTTCTTTGAAATGGTTGTAGGTATAACTTATTTGGGAAATCAGATAAGCCACGGCCAAAATGGGCCATTCTATTTTCGCTGACAAAAGAATTATAACGGAGAGGGCAATACCGGCAAAACCTAAAGAGAGCAAATGCCCGCCATAGACAAACTCCTGCCAGATGACACGGAGGATTTTATTTTTTCTCCCCATAAATTATTTGATATTTCCAGGCGCCGGTTTTAAGCGCCAACCCCT
>CAYQQO010000024.1:0-9064 GCA_964420115.1 uncultured Candidatus Saccharibacteria bacterium
TTCGAGCGACTTTCGCTCGAAAAAGGTTCGAGCTTCGTTCAGCAATTGCGACCAAGTTAGACATTGAGAGTTTTGCGGGTATCGTATAGTGGTTATTATCTTTGGTTTCCAACCAAATGACGGGGGTTCGACTCCCCCTACCCGCTCACAAAACAACAAAACCCCGATTTCTGTCGGGGTTTTGTTTTTGCTTTCGAAAGCTAATTGCTGTTATTTTACAGCGTCTTTGAGGGCCTTGCCAGCTTTAAACTTGGGAACCTTGGTAGCGGCAATTTTGATCTTAGCGCCAGTTCTGGGGTTAACTCCCATACGAGCATTTCTTTTTGAGACACTAAAAGTGCCGAAGCCGGTTAAGGTAACCTTTTGCCCTTTAGAAAGAGCGCTTGAAATAGAATCAAGCATGGCGTTGACGCAATCGCCAGCTTGTTTTTTGGAATCACAGTATTTAGCGACTGCTTCTACAACTTCCTCTTTACCTAAAGCCTTAGCCATAAGTTCGTTAAACTTGATTGTTTAAAACTGAAAAATAAAATATTTCCAACCTCAAAAAACAAGTTTTTAACAATTAATTTTGACCTTTGTTTATCCTCGACCTTTGTATTTATTTTACCAATTCCAATTTTATGAAGCAACAATTTCTTTAAGCTGGCTTATTTTCTTGGCTTTTTTGTTTTTCCCCGTCTCTACTAAAACAGCGTTAACTTCAACCGGCCCTTTGCCCATTTCCAGTCTGTATGGAATTTGGGTAAGAAATCTTTTAATGGCTGCTTCTTTGTCCATGCCTAAACTGGAATCTTTAACTCCAACCATGCCAATGTCTGAAATATAGGCGGTTCCTTTTGGCAGTATTCTGGCGTCGGCTGTCGGAATATGGGTGTGAGTGCCTAAAACTGCTGTTGTCCGTCCGTCTAAATACCAGCCCAGACAAACTTTTTCCGAAGTGGCCTCTGCGTGCCAGTCAACAACAATGGCGTCAATTCCTTCAGATTCTTGCTCTATAATCTCGTCAGCCATAAGAAAGGGGTTTTCAAACTGCTCTTTCATAAAAACTCTGCCGATTAAATTAATAACCAGTATTCTTTTGGTCCGTAGTTTAATAATTTTATAACCTTTGCCGGGAACGCCTTTTGGGTAATTAGCCGGCCGAAGTAAAGGAATATCTTTATCTTCCAAAAGAGCTGTTGCCTGCTTTTGATCCCAAATATGGTCGCCGCTGGTGATTAAATCAATACCGCTTTTTAGAACTTCTTTCAAGCTTTTTTCTGCCACCCCATGGCCATGAGCCATATTTTCTCCATTGGCAATAATTATATCCGGCTGATATTTTTTCTTCCATTTGGGCAGGATTTTAGCAATCGCCTCTCTGCCCGGCTGGCCGACAATGTCTCCGAAGAATAGTATTTTCATCTTTTTATTCAGTATAGGACTATAAGTTGGTTATTTGGTCTATTATTTCGCATACTCAATCGCCCTTGTTTCTCTGATAACATTGACTTTAATTTCGCCCGGGTATTTAAGCTCTTCCTGTACCTGATGAGCAATATCTTTGGCCAGCTTGTAGGCAGAGTAATCATTTATTTGTTCCGGCTGGACAAAGACGCGGATTTCTCTGCCGGCCTGAATGGCGTATGATTTTTCCACTCCCTCAAATGAATTAGCGATGTTTTCTAAATCGCCCAGTCGTTTTAAGTATGCCTCTAGGGTATCTTTTCTTGCTCCAGGCCTTGCTCCGGAAATAGAATCAGCTACTTTGACAATAATAGATTCAATGCTCTCGAAAGGATATTCCTCATGATGGGCCTGCATTGCCTCAATAGCTCTTTCATCAACATTAAATTTTTGTAAAATTCTTCGGCCAATTTCTACATGAGAGCCTTCTACCTCATGGTCAATTGCTTTGCCGATGTCATGAAAAAGAGCGGCTGTTTTGGCTATGGTGGCATCTGAACCGAGTTCTGCCGCAATAGCTCCTGCTAAATGGGCAACTTCCAGAGAGTGGAGCAGGACATTTTGGCCGTAGCTGGTTCTAAATCTTAATCTTCCTAAAACTTTAATGAGTTGGGGATTAATACCGACGAGTCCTGTGTCATAAACAGCTGCTTCTCCAGCTTCATATATTTTTTTGCTAATTTCTTCGTTGGCTTTTTCAACTGCTTCTTCAATTCTAGTTGGTTGGATGCGTCCGTCAATTAGCAATTTTTCTAAAGCTATTTTAGCTACCTGCCGGCGGATAGGATCAAAACCGGAGATAATTATTGCTCCGGGGGTATCGTCAACTAATATTTCTACACCAGTTAATTTTTCCAGCGTTTTAATATTTCTTCCTTCTTTGCCAATAATCCTTCCTTTTAAATCATCGTTGGGCAAATTAACCGCTGTTGAGGTAATTTCGCTGGCCTGCGAAGCAGAATAGCGTTGCATGGCCAAAGCAATAATTTTCTGGGCTTTTTTGTTTAATTCTTCCTGCCCTTCGTTTTCAAGGCGTTTAATTTTATCAAAAAGGGTCTCTTGGTGTTCTTTTTCAACTGCTGATAAGAGTTCTGTCTTGGCTTGGTCTTGAGTTAAATTGGCTGTTTTTTCCAGAGTGGCTATTTGTTCCTGCCGGAGATTATCTAATCCTTCTTTAAGTTGTTTAACTTTTTGGACTTTGCTTTTTAAGTTTGATTTTTCGGTTTGCAGTTGAGCGGTTGTTTGATCAATGCTTTGCTCTCTTTTTAGAATTCTTTCTTCCATTTTCAGGAGTTGGTTTTGTCTGCTTCTTTCGTCTTGTTTGGCTTCGTATAGAAGTTTGCTGGCTTTTTCTTTTGCCTCAAGAAGGGTTGTCTTAGCTTCTTGTTTGGCATCGCCGATTAGTTTGTTGATTTTGGCTTCGATAGTGCCAGCTTGCTTTCGGGCAATGGTTTGTCTGGCGTAATAGCCTAGAATTGAACCAATTATCAAAGCTCCAGCGATAGTTCCAACTATAACAATAATATTCTCCATGGTTTAATTTCGTTAACATTACTTGGGCGAATTTCTCTCCATAGCGGAACAATCCAAAACAATTCTTTGGCAGATTAAATTTTCTGTTTTTGTTTTTTTGTTTCATAATATTTCTTTTTTGCGGATAATTCCCAGTATAATTCACCCATTTAATTGTTAAACTAAAACTCCAAATGGTTATATTTTTTACTCATTCAGAGTAGCAACTAAAATATGGCTTGTCAATCAAAAAAGCGACAAGCCAGCAATCACTTTTTATCGCTTTTCTTTGTTTCTTTTTTTGTTGTTTTTTTGCTTTTTTCTGCTTTCTTTTTTTTGTCTGAATTTTTCTCTTTTTTATCTTTATCTTTTTTTTCTGTTTTTGCTTTCTTTGTTTTCTTTTCGTCTTTTTTCTCTTTACTTTCTTTGGCTTCGGTTTTTTCTTTCTTGCTGCTTGGTTTTTTTGATATAATATCTATTTTCCAGCCAGTTAATTTGGCCGCCAAGCGAACATTTTGTCCTTTTATGCCAATAGCTAAAGAAAGCTGATCTTCCGGGACAACTGCTTCGGCCTGCTGTTTTTCTTGGTCAATAATTTTTACTTCCAGTGTTTTAGCCGGCAAAAGGGCTTGACTGATAAATTTAGTCGGGTCTTGCGACCATTCAACAATGTCAATTTTCTCACCGGCCAGTTCATTAATAACTGTTTGCACGCGAGTGCCTTTTTGGCCAATCATTGAGCCGATTGGGTCTACTCTTTCTTCAGTGGAGGCGACAGCTATTTTGGTCCTTGAGCCGGCCTCTCTGGCAATGGATTTTGTTTCTACTGTCCCGGCTGATATTTCCGGGACTTCCAAGGCAAAAAGCTGACTGACCATTTTGGGATGGGCTCGGGAAAGAATAATAGTCGGCCCGCGCGATTCTTTCTGCACTTCTAAAATATAGGCGCGCAGGCGGTTGCCGATTTGGTAATGCTCTCTTGGGATTTGCTCTTCGGGGAAAATTATCCCTAAAGCTTTGCCAATATCTAAAAAGACATTATTGTTTTCAATTCTTTGAATAACTCCGCTGACAATTTGCCCTTCCTTTTCTTTAAAATTATCATAAACCGCTTCCCTTTCCGCCTCTCTAATTCTTTGGATAATCACTTGCTTGGCCGTCTGGGCGGCGATTCTCCCGAAATCCTCGTGAACTTTCAATGGGAATTTTATTTCATCGCCAACTTTAATTTTTTTCTTTTTTTCTTCAGAAATTTCTTTAAGTCCCGGCACTTCATTTATCATAATGTGTTTTTCTGGGTTAAATCTAATTTTCTTTTCTAATTCATCAATTTCTTCGTCAGTTTCTTCTTCAATTTCCTCTTCTGTTTTAAGCATTGATTCGTCAACCACCAGCTTAATCTGAAAAACCTTCATTTTGCCTGTTCCCAAATTAAAATTGACCTTAATATTCTGCCCTTTATGCCCATAGTCTTTTTTATAGGCGGCGGCTAAGGCCATTTCAATGGTCTCTAAAACTTTTTCTTTGGCAATGCCTTTTTCTTCACAGATCTGCTCAATAGCAGAACCAAATGATTTTGTATCCATAATTATTTTGTTTTATTTTTTTTGTAAAAAAGCCCGTTCCTCTCGGACGGACTCTTTCATTCCTTGTCTCCTTTTATATATTATCAAATGATTTTTTAGCTGTCAACAGAATGTACCTGACGGGTGCATAGGCGCGTAGAAAACTAGCATTAGGATAATCTGGCAATGCTCTGGGCTACTTTTTGAACCACTTGCTTGTCAAAAACGCTGGGGATAATTTTATCGGGGGTTGGTTTTTTTACTAAAGAAGCCAGTGTTTCAGCAACAGATATCTTCATTTTGTTGGTTATTTTTTTTGCTTTGCTATCCAAAAGCCCTCTAAAAACGCCCGGGAAAACCAAAAGGTTGTTAATTTGGTTTTTAAAGTCGCTCCTGCCAGTGGCTATAACAGCCGCCCCTGCTTTTTTGGCCTCTTTGGGCATTATTTCAGGAACAGGATTGGCCATAGCGAAAATAATGGATTTTGGCGCCATCATTTTAGCCCATCGGAGTTTTAAAACTTTAGGGACAGAAAGACCGATAAAAACATCGGCCCCCGGGATAACATCTTCTATTCTTCCTTTTAGCATTTCTTTGTTGATGTCTTGGGCAATTTCTTTTTTAACGCCGCTAATTTTGGCTCTGCCTTTGTAAAGAGCGCCGACTTTATCAACCAAAATAATGTTTTTTGTGCCGTATAATAAAAGCAATTTGGCAGTGGCAATCCCAGAGGCGCCTGCTCCATTAACAATAATTTTAACTTTGTCTATTTTTTTACTAACCACCTTTAAGGCGTTAATTAAGGCGGCTAATGTGGCAATGGCCGCGCCATGCTGGTCATCATGAAAAACAGGGATGTCTAATTCCTTGGATAGTTTTCTTTCTATTTTAAAGCATTCAGGAGATTTAATGTCTTCTAAATTAATTCCTCCAAAGCCGGGAGAAATTAACTTAACTGTTTTGATAAATTCTTTCGGGTCTTGGCTGTCAATGCAAATGGGGTAAGCGTCAATATTGGCGAATTTTTTAAAAAGAAGAGCTTTGCCTTCCATAACCGGCAGGCCGGCCAAAGCGCCAATATTGCCCAAGCCTAAAACAGCTGTCCCGTTGGTGACAACAGCTACGCTGTTCTTTTTTATGGTGTATTTGTAAGCATCTTTTGGGTTTTTGGCAATTTTTTGGCAGGGTTCGGCTACGCCGGGAGTATAGGCAACGCTTAAATCATATTTCCCCCTAAGCGGCAGTTTTGGTTTTATAGATAATTTGCCGCCGTTTTTTTTGTGCGCATCTGTTGATTTTTTAAAATAGTTCATATTGGTTTTGCTGCCAAACTGCGTTTTTAATATGCTTCAGATTGGCTTTTCTCGTTTTAGTGTTTAATTCTATAGCAATGACGTCAATTTGCCAAGATATATTTTCTGGATAATTTTTCTCGGCTAAATAGCTTTGGGCTGTTTTGATTATTTTTTGTTGTTTTGTAAAATGGACGTTTGTTTCTGGCGGCAAGTGATTTGTTTTTGTTATTATTCTGCTTTTTACTTCAACAAAAACAAGCCCCTTGTTATTTTTAGCAATTATGTCAATTTCCCCCCAGGGCTTGCAATAGTTGTTTTCTAATATTTTATAATTATTATCTAAAAGATAATTTCTGGCAATGCTTTCTCCAGTATCCCCTATTGCCCTTTTTAAACTGGACATAAAAAGAAAGTTTTAGTTATGGCAATAAATACTGTGTCTTGATCACACCCCATATTTCTATAATCCAATGATATATTAACGTCCCTTGTATCAACATATCCATCAAGATTTAAATCTGCCCAGCGGCAAACAGGAATTAATTCATATTGAGCAGGCGGCGCTTCCGGCTGGCTAATTGGTCTAATACGGCTTTTCTGTGAGCGTCTCTTGCTTTTGAGCGTGAATCATTAAGGGGGCTATAATAGACTCAAAATGGCAATAACAAGAAGCAGTTCAATAATAGTAAATCCTGATTTTTTGATTTTTTTTATTATTTCTCACAAAAAGATAAAAGATATCTGTTAGCCGATATCTGGTGGACCTGGCGGGATTTGAACCCGCGATCTCCACAATGCGAATGTGGCGCTTTAGCCAGCTAAGCCACAGGCCCTGATTTATGCTTTCTATAATAAATTGTTGTAATATTCACGCGCCTCTATTTTTTCACATCTGTTTATAGGAGAGGTCAGTTCGCGATGATTCCTGCCCATCCGATGTAGTCTTTTCTTCCATGGGGTGCGGGTCAGAATATGATGCGCGGAACAAATCAATCCTTTATTTTAACTCCTTAATTTCTTCTCTTGCCTCTTTCAACTCTTTAACTTGCTCTTTATCTCTTTCAAGAAGTAATTCTTGGAATTCGCCAACATGGGTTTTTTCTTCTCTGGCTACATCAAGCATTACTTTTTTAATGACCGGGTCGCTGGTCATTGCCGCCAATTGTTCGTATAAGCTGACTGCGTCAAGTTCGGCAATCATACCTAAACGAAGAATTTCTTTGTCTAATTCTTTCTTTTTAACTTTATTAAGATTAAGTGGTAATTGTGATAACATATTTTTTCTCCTTTCTTTAATTTATATGATGTATTATATCATCTTTATATCATCTTTTTTACTCTAAGGGAATATATTAAATTAAATGAAGTTTTAGAAAATAAATTTATAAAGAGAAATAGAAATTATGAATTATGGTCGGAGCGCCGGGATTTGAACCCGGGATTTCAGCGTCCCGAACGCTGCGCCTTAAACCGCTAGGCCACGCTCCGGATTAATAGGACATTATTTTTATAAATGCGACATTTTAAAATGTCTCATTTATGTCTCATTTCGTGTCTCATTTCTAAAAAATATGTCTCATTTATGTCTCATTTATTTTTTATGTCTCATTTCGTGTCTCATTTCTAAAAAATATGTCTCATTTCGTGTCTCATTTCTAAAAAATATGTCTCATTTATGTCTCATTTATTTTTTATGTCTCATTTCGTGTCTCATTTCTAAAAAATATGTCTCATTTATTTTTATCCTATTTCACCCAGTATTTATCCTTTATTTCCATATCTACTTCTTCTTTCTTTTCCTTCACTTTTTTTATTTTTAATTTCAGTTCTTTATCAGAAAGTTTGTTTAATTCCTTGGCTTTGGAGGCCAGTTTTTTCTTAGTATTAAGTTCTGGATCTTCTAAAACCTCTGACAAAAGCGCTTGCAAGACAAATCCTATTCTTGGTCCTGGTTCAATTTTCAAAGTATCTATTATATCATTACCGTCAATTTTAAGCATTTTAACAGAAATGGGGTCTTTAGATACTTTTTCAATAATATACTGCAAATGACGCAGTTTGTAAGGTACCGCCTTGGGTACTCCGCTGCCCAATCTGTCTGCTACTCTTAAATTGATAAGGTCTTGGATATTTTCCAGTCCTACTCTGCGCAGAAGCCGTCTGACTCCTGTCTCTGTTACTTCATCTACATTATAGACAAACATGTGGTTTCTAACCAAGAGAGCTGCCTTTTCAATAATTTTTTTAGGGAAGCGCAGTCTCTCTAAAATATTTATAGCAAACTTGCCTCCTAATTGGTCATGGTTATAGAATGTAGAATCAGCCCCTTCCCCCTTTTTAGTTTGCGGCTTGGCAATATCATGCAGAAGAGCGGCTAACCTGACAGATAAATTATAATTCTTTTTAGCGGCAAACTTCAAAGAAAGGATGGCGTGCTGATAGATGGTATAAATATGATGGCGGTTCTGGCTAACGCCGACTCCTTTTTCTAGTTCGGGTATAACATACTTTAAAAGCTGGCTTTTTCTTAGGAGCTCTATGGCTTTGTCTGGTTTTTGAGACATTATCATTTTAATAAATTCGTCCCTAATTCTTTCTTTGGCAATAGCTTGCAACCAGCCGGCATTTTTTTTAATTGCTTCAAATGTTTTTTCTTCAATTTCAAAATCAAGTTCAACAGACAAACGAATAGCTCTTAGCATTCTTAAGGCGTCTTCATTAAAACGCTTTTTTGGCTCCCCTACCGTTTTAATGATTTTTTTATTTAAATCATTTTGGCCGTTGAACAAATCAATTATTTTTTCTTTTTTATCTAACGCCAAGGCGTTAATGGTGAAATCGCGGCGCGATAAATCCTCTTTCCCGTCTGAAGTGAAACTGATAGTGTCTGGATGACGCTTGTCAGAGTATGTAGTTTCGGTTCTGTAAGTGGTAATTTCAACTTCTTTTAAGCTTTTGTCTTTACTTTTTGTTTTAACAGTAACAGTGCCGAATTGGTTTAAATAAAAACTGTCTGGAAAAATTTTTTCAATTTCTCCCGGCTTAGCCTTGGTAGCAATGTCCCAGTCCTTTGGTTTTTTGCCAAGCAAAAGATCGCGGACACAGCCGCCTACTGCGAAGGCTTCAAAGCCTGCCTTGTTTAATTTTCCTAAAATCAATTTTATTTCTTCCGGTATTTTCATAATTTCATCTGTAAGAATTAACCGCGTTGTTCACAGTTTTTCAGGATAAAAGTAATTAATT
>CAYQQO010000025.1:0-8782 GCA_964420115.1 uncultured Candidatus Saccharibacteria bacterium
GTTTATATTATGAATTTTGGTCAAGCAAATAAGCAATGTTTAACATGTGATAAGGTTGGGATTCCGCAAAGACATAATGGCCAGCCGGCTTGGAGCCCTGATGGCCAATATATTGTTTTTCAATCGGTTGATCCTCAACTTGAAGCTTTATCCGAGGAGTATTTGGGACAAGAGATATTTTTAACAGATCCTGGTTTGGGGGTTAATAATAATTTGTGGCTGATGGATAAAAACGGCGAAAAATTTTGGCAACTCACCCAAATCACAGACAGGAAGGGAGTGCTCCATCCTCATTTTTCTCATGACGGCCAGAAGTTGATTTGGGCAGAGTTGGTTGATGAAGCCATTCAGCCGAGCGGCGACTGGGTTATTAAAACGGCTGATATTATTATCGAGACAGACAGCGCTTATTTGGACAATATAACAGTATTAAAACCAGGTAATATGAGATTTTTTGAAGTGCACGGCTTTTCTTCTGATGATTCAAAAATACTTTTTTCATCGACGCCTGACGGCTATTATCAAAATTTAGATATTTATGAATATAATTTAATCAACCAGGAGCTGACGCAACTTACTGGTCCAGATAATGAGTGGGATGAACACGCTCAATATTCTCCTGATGGACAAAAGATAGTTTGGATGTCCAGCAGGGGGATTATCCAACAGATCGAGCAATACCAAGTGAAGACTGATTATTGGCTTATGGACAGGGACGGGAGGAATAAAAAAAGAATAACTTTTTTTAATTTGCCTCAAAGTATAAGTTATATAGAGCTTGGCGCAACTGTCGGGGATAATGTATGGGCATTCGGCGGAGGGGGAATACTGGGCTATCTTATTGTTGGGGACTATCAAGCAGAAGCAAACATCTTAATTGAATTTGAATAATTATTTTGTTAATAAGTTTTTAATTATGTATAAAAAAACTATTCTTTCAAACGGCTTGCGGGTTTTGACTGTACCTGTTAAAGGGACTAAAACAGCGACTGTTTTGGTTTTAGTCGGGGCCGGCTCTAAATATGAAACAAAAGACATTAACGGCCTTTCTCATTTTTTAGAGCATATGTTTTTTAAGGGGACCCATAAAAGGCCTAATACTCTGGATATTTCAGAAACATTAGACAAGGTAGGCGGGGAATACAACGCTTTTACCAGTCAGGAATATACTGGTTATTGGGCTAAAGTGGATGCTAATCATTTAAATTTAGCTTTAGATTGGGTCTCGGATATTTTTTTAAATTCACAATTAAAATCAGAAGAAATAGAAAGAGAAAAAGGCGTTATTTTGGAAGAATTGAATATGTATTTGGATATGCCAGTGAGTTATGTGATGGATTTGTGGACGGATCTTTTATACGGCGATCAGCCGGCCGGCTGGCGGATTGTTGGCAGGGAAGATGTTATTAAAAAAATCAAAAGAGAACATTTTCTAAAGTATTTAAAGGAACATTATTCAGCTAAAAATACGCTTGTTGTCGCGGCGGGACAAATTGGTCATAAGTCGGCTATCGCAGGAGTTAAAAAATATTTCCAATCAATTAACGATTTTTCGGTCAAAGATAAAGAGGGGGTTATAGAGAAACAGACAAAACCAAAAGCGCTTATCCATTACAAAAAAACAGACCAGACCCATCTTTGTTTAGGTGTAAGGGGGTATGATATTTTTCATAAAGACAAATATCCCCTTGCTCTTTTAGGTATAATACTAGGCGGTAATATGAGTTCGCGCATGTTTATATCAATAAGGGAAAGACAGGGATTGGCCTACTATATTAAAACAATGGTTAATAATGATACCGACAGCGGCTTTTTGGTAACTCGGGCGGGCGTTGACAATAAGCGGGTAGAACAGGCAGTTGATAGTATTTTAAAAGAGTATAAAAAAATTGTTGAAGAAAAAGTAAGCGCGGCTGAATTAAAAAAAGCCAAAGATTACACCAAGGGGAGCGCGTTGATAGATATGGAATCATCAGACAGTCAGGCTTCTTTTTACGCTTTTCAGGAGCTTTTAACCAATAAAATTTTGACTCTAAAAGATAAGTTTGATATGATAGATAAAGTAACCGTTAGCGATATTCAGCGAGTAGCAGAAGATATTTTCCAGCCCGAAAAACTGAATTTGGCTCTAATCGGCCCCTACAAAAACAAGAGCCGTTTTGATAAAATATTAAAGTTGTAATAAATGTTTAATAATTCTCAAACCATCAATATTTCCAGTTCAACTATTTTCAGAGCTATTTTAATCGCTTTGGCTTTTGTTTTTCTGTATATCATCCGAGATATTCTAATAACTGTTTTTGTGGCTATAATTATTGCCGCGGCCGTCGCCGGACCGGTTAATTGGTTGCAAAAAAGAAAGGTGCCGCGCGTTTTGTCTGTTATTTTTATTTATTTAGTAATTCTTCTTGTTTTAGCTTTTATTATAACTTTGATTCTTCCGACAATAATAGAGCAGGTCAAACAATTGGCTAAGTTTTTCCCAGAATTTATGGAGCAGACCAGTTTAAGTATGGAAAAGTGGTGGGGGGACTATCGTCTTGAGGGCAACTTACAGTCTCTTTTGAATCAATTCAGCGGTCGTTTGGAACAGGCTACCTCCAGTATTTTTGCTACAATTGTCGCTCTTTTTGGCGGCCTTTTTTCAGCTATTGTAATTTTGGTCATTTCTTTTTATTTATCTGTTAGAGAAAACGGAGTTAAGGGGTTTTTGCTTTCCTTGACTCCTCAAGAGCATCATAATTATGTTTCAGATTTAATTGACCGCATCCAGATAAAAATTGGCGGGTGGCTAAGAGGTCAGCTTCTTTTAATGTTGCTTATTGGCGTTTTAACCTATATTGGCCTCCGTCTTTTAAATGTTGATTATGCCCTTACTCTTGCTTTAATCGCCGGCCTTTTTGAAATTATTCCCTATATTGGTCCAATTGTTTCAGCAATTCCAGCGGTTGTTCTGGCTTTTTTCCAGTTTCCTCTTTTGGCTTTGGCAGTCTTTATTCTCTATATTGTTATCCAGCAGTTGGAAAACTATTTAATCGTTCCTTTGGTTATGAGGAGAGCTGTTGGGCTTAATCCGGTAATAATCATTATTGTGATGCTGGTCGGCGCAAAATTAGCCGGCGTTTTAGGAATTATTTTAGCTGTTCCTTTTTCTGCTGGTCTGACAGAATTTTTAAAAGATATTCGCAAGCAGGGAGCATAGCTATCCAATTCAAACGCAGTCATAAGAGCGGGCCGCCCTTGCAAAAAAGGGCGGTTTTTATAATAATAGAGCTATGAGCGCTTTATATATAATAGCCACGCCGATTGGCAATTTGGAGGATATCAGTCAAAGGTCTTTGAAAGTTTTAAAAAGCGTTGGTTTAATCCTTTGCGAAGACACTAGAACAACAAAAAAACTTTTATCCCGCTACAAAATTTCTACGCCGACAATTAGTTATCACCAGCACAGCCGTTTGAGCAAAAGCGAATATATTTTAGACCAGCTAAAAAAGGGGAAAAACTTGGCTCTTGTTTCTGACGCTGGCACACCAACTATCAGTGATCCAGGGGCTAAGTTAATAAGCTATTTGGTTGATTATTTGTCTGATTTGAAAGTAATTCCTATCCCCGGTCCGACTGCTTTGGCCGCCGCTTTGAGTGTTTCTGGTTTTTCGACTGACAGGTTTGTTTTTTTGGGCTTCCCGCCAGCAAAGAAAAAAAGAAAAATTTTTTTTGAGAAAGCGATTAATTATAAATGCACCGTTGTTTTTTACGAGTCGCCTCACAGGATTATTAAAAGTTTAGAAGAACTCTTGACGGCGTTTGATAAAAAAGAGAGGCGGGTTGTTGTTTGCCGGGAACTAACCAAAAAATTTGAAACAACATATCGCGGGACAATTAAAGATGTTTTAGAAAAAATAAAAAAAGATCAAATTAAAGGTGAGTTTGTTGTAGTTATAGAAGGGAAATAGTATGGTTAAGAAATTTTATATCACCACCAGTATATTTTACGTCAACGCCGAACCGCACATCGGGTCTGCCTTGGAAATGGTCCAGGCAGATGTTTTGGCTCGTTATCACCGCCAACTAAAAGAAGATGTTTTTTTCTTAACCGGCACTGATGAGCACGGGGTTAAAATTGTCAGAAAAGCTGAAGAATTAAACAGGCCAGTAGAAGATTTAGTTGATCAAAACTCTGCCAAGTTTGGAGATTTAACAAGGGTCTTGGCTATTTCAAATGACAGCTTTATAAGGACAAGTGATAAAGAAAGGCACTGGCCGGCTGTTCACCAAATATGGCAAACTTTAGATAAAAAAGGCGATATTTATAAAAGCAAATACCGCGGGCTTTATTGCGTTGGCTGTGAGGCCTTTTTGAATAAAAGTGATTTAGTTGACGGCAAATGCGCAGTTCATAAAAAAGAACCAGAGGTCTTAGAAGAAAAAAATTATTTTTTCAAACTCTCTAAATATATTCCTAAAATAAAGGAAATTATTGAAAAGGACGAATTGTTAATAATTCCTCAAACAAGAAAGAATGAAGTTTTGGGTTTGATTAAGCAGGGAGTAGACGATATTAGTATTTCTCGGCCGAAAGAGAATTTACTTTGGGGTGTGCCTGTGCCTAATGATGATTCTCAAATAATTTATGTCTGGCTGGAGGCTTTAATTAATTATATTTCCGGTACTGACTATCCCAATAATAAGAAGTTTGAAAAATACTGGCCGGCTGATATTCATTGTATTGGAAAAGATATATTGCGTTTTCACGCTCTTTTGTGGCCAGCCGCTCTTTTGGCGAGCGGCCTGCCTTTGCCTAAAAAAATATTTGTTCATGGCTATTTGACTTCTGAAGGTCAAAAAATGTCTAAGTCGTTGGGTAATGTTGTTGACCCATTTTTCTTGGTTGAAAAATATGGGGTTGATCCGGTCCGCTATTACTTACTGCGCGAGTTTGCCAGCAGTGAAGACGGCGACTTTTCCATTAAACGTTTTGAGGAGCGTTATAATTCTGATCTAGCGAACGGGTTGGGTAATTTAGTTAGTCGGGTTTTAACTTTGGTTGAGAAATATAATGTTTGGGATGAGAAGCCAGTTGCCAAAGGTGAGTTAGGGACTAAAGCCCAAGCCGTTTACGAAAGCTATCAGCAGGCCACAGAGGAAATTAAGCTCCATGAGGCCTTGGCTTCAGCTTGGCGCTTTATTGGCGCTTGTGACAAATATATTGAAAAAAACAAGCCATGGGAACTGGCTAAAAACAATCAAAATAAATTAAAACAGGTTTTGTCCGAGTCGCTTTCTTCTTTAAATAAAATCGTTCTTTTACTGCAACCGTTTTTGCCGGAAACATCTGAAAAAATATTGAGCCAGCTGAAACAAAACAAAAAAACCGCAGCATTGTTTCCGCGGTTGTAGTTTGGATATATCAATTAAGGTTATTTTTCCATACTCGCTGTCTTGGCGGGTTTTTTAATTTTATGGCCAATTATAAACAAAAGGCCGATAAGAAAAGCAGGGCCAGAAATTAGAAAATAGGCTATGATTGGTTGCTTGTTCCAGACCCAAACTATATAAAAGATGCCTAAAATAATAAAAATAAATCCGCCAACAATTGGCCAGCGCCAAGCGGTTAAAAGAGCAGTGATTAAAATATATGTCGGGATCAAATGAATAAGCAGGGCGACAATTGTATCAAAAAAACCGTACCTCTCTGAAAAAACATCTAAAGCGAATAAGCTGATAAAAATAATAAAGAGAATGGTTATTATTCTCGGCGACCAGTATAAAATTTTCTTTAATTTTCCCATTATTTAATTCATAGCCACGGATGGGCTTTTTGGTTAATATCTTTAATAGTTTTTTTAATCTGATAGGGGTTAGGAAATCTTCTGAAATAAAATTTCTTTTCCGAGCCGGCTGTCTGGAGTTCAATATCTCCATATTTAAGGAGTTCTGGGATAAATCCGTATACCTTTGCGCTGACGTCTTGAATTTTGCTTATTCCCAGTTCGTCAACCTTGTGTTTGAAAAGACCATTCTGTTCGTTTTCAATAATTCTTTTGTTGGTAATGGTCAAAGTATTTAAAATATAAATGGCGATATTATAAAAAAGTAAATTCCATAAAAACAAGAGATAGACAGAAAATATAAAATAAAATAATGGGCCGATATTAATGCGCCAGCCAAGAGATAAAAGCAGTGGGTAAACAATAAAAGGCAGAAAAAGCATTAGAAAAATAATTATTATCGGGATTAATAAAACAATCCAATGTTTTCTGACAACGAGGATTGTTTTTTCGCCAGGCAGTTGGTTTTCAAAGCTTCTTTTTGATTGGGTAAAGATAGACATATTTTAAAGAAGTGGCGGAGCCAAAAGGTTGTTCCAGTCAACCTGCCAAAAAGCAAGAAAAGAAATTGAAAAAAGGGCAAAAGAGCCGATGAGAAATACAAAAGCAAGTGTTTTTGGTTTGTGGCCAATGCCAAAACGGATAAAATGGTAAACAATGGCAAAGGTATACCACAAATAAACAGAAAAAAGAATAAGAGGGAATATTAAATAAGCCATATTATACAAATAATAACATATTTCCTCCCTTGAAAACAGAGTCTCAATGAGCTATGATAACTGATATGCCTTATTTAATTGACACCCATGCCCATATTAATTTCAGAGAATTCAAGGAAGACGGCCATGAAGTGATAAAAAAGACATTAAAAGAAAATGTCTGGCTTATCAATGTCGGCGCCGAATACAAAACAAGCAAAAGAGCGGTTGATTACGCTAATAATTATAAGGAAGGCGTTTACGCGGCAGTCGGCCTTCATCCGATCCACTTAGAAGGAATGGAAATAAAAGGGGAAATTAATGAGCAAAAAATAGAATTTACCACCAGAGCGGAAGAGCTTGATATAGAAAAATACAGACAATTAGCCCAAAATGAAAAAGTGGTGGCTATTGGCGAAATAGGGCTTGATTACAAAATTAATGATAAAAAAAGAGAAGAAGAAATAAAAGAAAAACAAAAAGAAACATTTTTCAACCAGCTTGATTTAGCTCTCCAAATGAATAAGCCGGTAATAATCCATTGCCGCCAAGCGTACGATGATTTAATCGATGTAGTAAATGCTTTTCAAGCTAGTTGCGCCACATGCCCAATAGCATGTCCCGGAGCCGGCGGAGGAAAATTAAGAGGGGTGGTTCATTGCTTTGTCGGCAGTTTAAAAACAGCTCAAAGACTTGTTGGTATGGGTTTTTATCTGGGCTTTAATGGGGTGATCACTTATTCAACTAGCTATGATAAAGTAATTGAGGGGATTCCTTTGGAAAAAATGATTTTGGAAACAGACTGCCCTTATTTAACCCCCCTTCCTAAAAAAGGAGAAAGAAATAAACCTCTGAATGTTAAGTTTATTGCTGGTAAAATCGCCCATTTGAAGGATGTAAATATAGAAGAAGTAGCAGAACAAACCACCAAAAACGCCAGAGAGTTGTTCGGGGTTTAGTTGGTTGCAGAGGGTTGGGCTGCAACGTTTCGGCATATCTGATGTTTTGCGTAGTGAAACGGAGCAAAATATGGGAGAGCGAAGTGCAACGAGCGAACCGCATATACTGTGTTAGGCGACCCGAACGGAGCGATAGCGGAGTGAGAATGCAATGTGGCTTTAGCGTATTTCCAAGTCTCTTTTATTATTTGTTCGAGTGAAAAATTTTCGTTTTGGGCGAAGGGTAAAAGGGGAATTAAAGGGGTAAATGCTCGAGCCCCAAACACCTTATTCTAAATCTTTCTTTTTCTCTTCAAACTCTTTTTTGTTGATATCGCCTTTTGCGTATCTCTCTTTAAGAATATCTAAGGCAGTTTTGCCTTTTTCGCTTTCAGTCCTATTTTGACCAGCTATCCATTTTATCAAGGCAACGATTCCGGCAATGATCAATACCCAGAAAAGAATCATAAAAATCCAGCCAAAAGGCGCGAAGCCAAAGTTCATCATAGACATAGGGTTAGTAAAATTATTGTTTAGCGCTGACGAGTCCGACCAGTTACTCATCATACCACCGCCCATCATCATTTGCATCATTCCGTTATTCATCATGTTTTGGGGCATAGCCGTATTTGGTTCATAATCGCTCATTCTCTTCCCATGGCGACGTGCATTTCTTCTTCACCTTCTTCGCCCAACATAGCGATCATCATGTTATTTATGGCTTCGTGCGAATCACCGGCCATTTGACCCATAAAGTATTCGCCAAGCGCACCAAAATTTTCATCGGATAAATCTTCACATATAATTCCGCCGGTTTGAAGTTTACTCCAGAGTTCTTTCCCTTCGGCTTCTTCGCGCGTGGTATGGTTATCATCGCTTTGCGTTGACGTGTTATTAAAATTCATCCTTCCTTGGGCGAATGAGAGTGTTGGAGCAGAAAGACTGAAAGCAAAAATTAAGATCGCAAGTGAAAGTAATTTTTTCATAAGATTTAAGACTAAAAAGTTAAAATTTTATCACTTTCTTGTACAAGCGTATATATATCTTTCATTGTGCTCATCGGGCAGGTATTGGCAGCTTCTTGATTTCTCGATTTTAAACAAGTGCCACACGCCAAAATTTCAGCATTTTCAGATTTTAAAAATTCTGCTATTTGTTCTTGGAGATTAAACTTTTTCGAGCTGCCCGTTTCATACTCTACACCCTCCCCAATGAGGAAAATTTTAACTTCGTCGCCTTGCTTGAGAGTAAAATTTGCTAAACGCAAAGCATTCCAGTTTGTTTCTGGATTTGTTTGACTGATGATAATTCCTAGTTT
>CAYQQO010000026.1:0-8711 GCA_964420115.1 uncultured Candidatus Saccharibacteria bacterium
TTCTACTTAGAGTATATCATATATGGTTGTCTGAATTTAGGGGTCCAGTTCAATTCTTTATCTTTAATTGGGCTGTATCTCACTATAATCATAAATGAATAGCGGGACAGATAACATCTGTCCCGCCCGCTACTTCGGCCTACTCCTAAGTACAGCCGCCGTCAGGATCGCATTGACAGATGAAGTCAGTTACCGCTGACTTTTTGAGACCACAGACGTCGCACTCAAAGGCGTAGCCTTTGAGTGCGACACTCCGAGGCGCAAACCCGTCAAAAGATTCTTCGCCTACGGCTCAGAACGACTAATCTTTTCGTCGTCCTGAGGGAGCGAAGCGACCGAAGGATCTTACGGACTCCGCTGTAAAGATTCTTCGCTTCGCTTCAGAATGACAACGTATACAAAAACACAGGGAAAGGTTTCTTATTCTAATATTATAGCATGGAAAATAGAAAAGATGCTATCCTACTTGTTTAAAACACTAAAATAATATATGATGAGTTATCATGAAAATAGAAATATCCAACAATTACTATAAAGATAAACAAAAAATATTTTCTTTTCTAAAAAAATATACTATTGCTTTAGATAAAATTTTTGATACTGAAATGAAGATGCTAAAAATAAACCTATGTCTTGATAAAGAGAAAATGGAAGAAAAAATAGGAAGAAATTTATCAGAATGGGAGGTTGCTGTTACAAAAAGAGATGAAATATTTATACTTGACCCACAAAAAAACAACAGCGAACATTATAACAAAAAAATATTCTGGCAAGTGTTATTGCACGAAACCGCTTATATCTATGCAATTGATAAAATATTTGTAAATAAAAAACCCCTATTCTAAACTCAATACCATTTATAAACAATTTCTTATAAGATAACATAAAACCATTAATATAATTCATTAAAATGCTATCCAAATCAAATACTCAGGAAATTACAAATAGCTTCAAAAATAATTTACCAAAGATATTTGCAAACGAAATCGTGTTTGCATTTTTATGCGGCAGCTTAGCTAAAAACACAATTTCAGAAAATAGCGATATTGACATGTTTATCTGTCTGAATAAAAAAGTAAAAGAAAAGGTTAAAGATTTCCTGTCTTGGTATAAACATATTCATAAAAAATACGGATTAAAACCAGATCATAAGTTCCCAGGCGAAGTCATGACATTAGATGATTTGGATAAGGCTCTAAAAAACGTTCTGAAATCATCTCCTCAAATAGACGCTAATAATGCTGAATTTGAAAACGGCTTAATATGGACAGGAATGTTAAGCGGTAAAAACAAAGAGTTTATTGGCGATAAATATCAATTTCTAAAAAGAAAGAAGATAGCGGACAAAATTATTAAAAAGTGGCATGGGCAATTTCTAAAAGATATTAAAGTAAAAGAACCGGATGTATTTTTTAAAAAGCTAACCCAATTTTATAAATCTTACGATGAACCAAGAAGACATATGCCAAAAATCAAATAAATTCGCCGATTTTATAAAATCCATTAAAGAAGAATTAATCGAGATATTATTAGAATACGAAAGCTATGAGACTGCTTATCATGAAATAGATCGCACCTTAAAATGCCTTTACAATATTCGGACAGAGGGAAGATATCTGGCTTATGAAAACATCAACTCCATTAGCACGTTCTTTCCCCTTAATCTTCCTCTTTATTCTTTAATGCTTTTCGCTGTTGTCCCTAGCTTTATGGCAAAAAATATATTTGTGAGACCTCCTCTTCTTATGCAAGAAATACTCGGCAAAATTTCAAAAAAGCTAAAAATGTCGCATCACTTCCCGGGCGTTCATATTTTAAGAGCCGAGCGGCGTCTTTTCGTAGATGGATACGCTTCTGTCTCGGACGCAATCCTTTTTACAGGGAAATTTAAAAATGCTCTCCATGTCAAAAAACGTTGTCCTCTCTCACTCTTTATCTATAATGGAGCTGGGATAAATCCTATTGTTGTTTCTCAAAATGCTAATCTTGATGTCGCGGCCCGAAAAACGATAGAGATGAGGATATTCAATAGCGGGCAAGATTGCGCCGGACCAGACGCTATTCTTGTCGATGAAAAAATCCTTCCAGCATTTTTTAAAAAACTATTTAAATTGCTTGATAAAATAAAGGTTGGAGATTACAAAGACAGAAATGTCAGAGTTGGTAAATTCATAAACCAGGAACGAATATCGTCAATAGAGAAACTGCTTAACAGATTCAAAAAATTAATTGTTTACGGCGGTAAAATTGACCATAAGAATCTGATTGCTTATCCTGCTGTTATTTTAAACAACCTCAAAAATGACCGCTTCAAATATATTGAGTTTTTCGCTCCGATTTTTAATATTCTCCCCTACAATTCAGAGGAGCAACTTGACTCCTTTTTTCAAGACAAAAGATATTTAAAAAACGCTATGTATGTTTCAATATTCGGCGATCTAGATTATGCAAAAAAAATCAAGAAATCGGTTATTATTAAAAACAAAACAGTCAATGATGTAGAAGAAGGCAACAAAGTATATGGCGGATACGGCGAATGCGCTAATTTTATAAGCTATGATAATAACTTTTTCTATAGACCTATCCTGATCTCAAAAGAGATACACGACTATTTAGCTTATTTAGAAACAAAAAGAGTAGAAAGAATTTAGAGACTTAAATCCGAAAAAGAGAAAAGGCAATCCTGCGAAGGATTGCCTTTTTGTTTAAGGTTATCTCTACATACGTTCAGGAATCTTGATACTGAGAATCGTAAGCCCGTTCTTTAAAACTGACAGAACCGACTTAATCAACATAATTCTTGAACGTCTCAATTCTGGATCGGATGTTTTGATCACCGAAGTTTGATTGTAGAAAGTAGAAAAGAGTCGAGCTAATTCCTCAAGATACTCACAAAGAATATGAGGCGAATCCGCGGATTGGGATTGAAGAATCACATCAGGCGCAGTCATTAACTTCTTGGCGACTTCAAATTCGATTTCTTCGCCAAACTGCGCCTTTAAATCAGTCAACCCCTCCAAGTCATGCGGGAATTCTTCTTTAAGCTTCCTTAGAATAGAATTTATTCTTACGCAAGTATACTGAAGATAGACGGCGCTGCTGCCTTCCAAATCAAGCATCCTTTTCCAGTCAAAAGAAATGTTTTTTGTCCTTGATTGCCGCAAGTCGTTATAGATTATGGCGCCTATGCCTATAATCTCCGCGACTTGATCAATCTCATCGGCAACTACGGATAACTCCCTTCCAGTCATCATCTCTTTTGATTTGCCGACCGCCTGCGATATCAGATCCTCCAGCTCAATCAAGGTTCCGCCCCTGGTCGACATTTTCTTGCCGCCAGAAAGCATCATTCCGAATCCTACATGCTTTACTTTCTGCAAACCGGTAATCTCACTATCTTTGGCAAGCTGGAACAATTGTCTGAAATGCAGCTCTTGCTCTCCCCCGACGACATAAACAATCGTTTCGGGATCAAACGTTTCAATCCTGTACTTAAGCGCTACCAAATCTCGAGCAAGATACAAAGTCGAGCCATCCTGCTTACGTAACAGAAACGAAGGGACGCCCTCTAAGGAATCGACCAGAACCAATTCGGAGGCCGGGTCCTTTTTAGCCGTGCCTTTCTTTATGCATTCTTCTACCACCTCTTCTGCTTGCTCTACAAAATAGCTTTCCCCCATATCCGTATCAAACTCAACTCCCAGCCTGTCGTAGACCTTCTGGAATCCCTTTAAACTTAGGTCGCGGAATCTCTTCCAAAGAGCCATAACCTTTGGATCTTTATCCTCAAGCCTCTTGAAGATTTCCC
The DNA here is from genome assembly GCA_964420115.1 of uncultured Candidatus Saccharibacteria bacterium. Classification (GTDB taxonomy): domain Bacteria; phylum Patescibacteriota; class Minisyncoccia; order Portnoybacterales; family UBA2143; genus CAYQQO01. The sequence continues at coordinate 3,809 of CAYQQO010000026.1, forward strand.
GCGCTTTTCTCGCTAAATCAGGATTATCTTTTGCCTTCCGATGAAATTTAACATAGAGATCCTTAAGCTTGACAAGGGGATTTTCAACGATTTCATCCTCATTGCCCCATTTCTCATAAGCGTAGATTAACTCGCCGAATTGAGTACCCCAATCGCCAAGATGATTGGCCCGAACTATGGTATAGCCAGTCGCCTCGTAAAGATTAACGAGCGTTTGACCGATGATTGTTGAACGCAAATGACCAACCCCGATGGGCTTGGCAATGTTCGGCGCCGAATAATCAAATAAAGCTGTTTTTGATTTGTTCGGGTCGCTCTTGCCGTAATCCTTTCCCAAATCCTCGATGCTTGAGAGGATTTCAGCGTAGAGAAGGCCTGCGTCAACCTTTATGTTCACATAAGGCCCGATGTTCTTAGCGGATTCCAAAAACTTTATTTTGGTCTTATTGATATAATCCGCTATTTCCTTGGCAATTAACCCGGGCTTCTTCTTTAGCTTCTTGCTAAGAATGAAAGTCGGCAAGGCAAAATCTTCCGCAACGTGAACCGGGGGCTGCTCAAGCTTAATCTCCTGAAGGTCGATTTCAACACCAGATACCTGTTTAACGACATCCAAAACCGCTTGACGGAGCTGCTCAATAGGATATCCGTCAAAAGATACATACTTTCTTGTTTTCTTCTCTTTCTTTATCCGTTCCAAAACTTTTGCCACGGCCTTATTCACCTCTGACTTATATGTCTTGAAAATGTCTGCTCCTTTCATTGTTTTCTCCTTTTGTATCATAAAGTTAAAGTACTTTTATTTCCTCCTTATCTTTTTTCTTATATTAAACCATGCTGTTTCTGAATTCAACCATTTTTCCGTCAGTTCTTTTGCTTCTTTTTCATCTATTGTCTTATCCTTATACCGATCCACAATCACCTGATAATTCTTGACTAACGGATCAAAAAAATCATGTATCGCCTTTGAGCTTTCACTATTCACCTTTAGCATTTTACTCTGTATATTTAACATCCTTTTCTTGGTTTTGTCAACTATGTCTCTGCCAAATACAGTAAAATCAGCAAATTCCCTATCCGAGGTCATAAAGTCTTTATTGTTTTTATCATATACTTTCTTCAAATATTTCATCGCATGATAAGCGTAGGCGTGATCGCATCTCATTTTAGTATCATCGCTTAAAACCAAATTGCTGACAAATTTAGGTCTGTCGGAACCGGTTTTGATATGGCCGACCGGAAAATCGCCGTAAGTCCCGCCCCGTTTGTTATACTCCAGGCTCGACCACATTACATCATGAGTTCCAAAATTGGGCCCCGGGGCGAATTCTTCGCCTATAAAATTAGAAACGCAGCCGCCGGGCAAAGCCTCTCTTGGCACAAACCAATCATATTCTTCGGTAAAATTAGCCAGATTATACTCAAACCTATTCACGCAATTCCCTAGCAAATCAAGCAGTTCGCCCACTTGCGATAATGCGCCGCTTATTTTATTCGTCTCTGATATAGCGCGCATATTTAATAAATCCTTAATTCCTCTGGATATATTTTCTAACAATATGGTTTTGGGCGCGCCATAGACATAAAGCTTTTTTGATACCTTATCCCAGTCAAATTTATCTCTCTTAATATTCTTCTCTTGAATATTGTCGGCTATAGTGTCTATTGCCTCTACTGCTTCAAATAAATCAATTATCTGACTGGGGGTATCTATTGTGTAGTAGGAAGCGAGAATCCTGGCTTTCTTTTCTTTAAACGACATTCGCTTGCGACAAAAGAAAGACGGAATCATTTTAATACTATAGACACCATCTCGTTCATATCTCATATTTACAGAGAACATATCATCATCCAGCCGATGCATAATAATATTATCAAAGTTTTTACTTCCATTCAGATAATAATGAGCCGCTAGAACTGACAAATTTTGTATCCCCCTCTGACTGCCTAATTTATTACTATGAGCATCGTGGAATATAGCTTTAATATCTGTATCCGACACACCCATCTTAACCGTTTTCCGCACCATTCGCCTTTGGGCTTCTTTATCTACAAATTTTATCTCAACATCTTTATCAAGACTTTTATCTCTCAAATAAACATTAATCAATGATATTAGCTTTTTAAACATCCCTTGCACATATTTATCTTCGTGATCGCAAACTACTAAAAACAATATTCTATGCTTTTGACCACAAAGTTCATCATAGCCAAACTGGCTGTCAATAAATGACACCAATTGCGGATACACCATTTCTGGTCGATTATGAGTGTGTGTTAACACTACATCAGTAATCTTGTTTATATTCAACATATTTTTTGAACAATTATATAATTCAAAAATCCCAAGCCCAGCCGACCTAATCTCTTCTCTATAAAAGATGGAAAGATATTAGAGCCAAGCACGAAATCAAAATGTTTACAAGAAACCAATTTATCGTTCGGGAAAAGTCCTCTATACAAATCTATCATTTTCTTAATTGTAATATGCCTTTCCGAACCCTTGCCAAATTTGATCCATATTCTTATCAAATCAGGAGAAAAGAAATTCGGCGCGGCGATAAAAATATGTCCATTAGGCATAGCAACTCTTCTCATTTCAGACAAAATCTGCTTTATTCCATTATCATTAAAATGCTCTATAAGTCCAGATAAACAAACTAAATCGTATTTATTATCTTCTACTGGAAGATTCTCGGCATTGCCTTTTATGGTTTTTATCGATTCTGTCCCAAATATCCATTTTGCGTATTCCAGAGCTGTATCATTATTATCTACAAGAGAGCATCGTATCGCTGGAAATATTTTTCTAAAATAGAATCCTATCGCACAAGTCCCGCCAACCTCTAATATATTACGAGGATAGCCACTGATAGCTGTTCGGATTTCATCAACTAACCAGGTATAATATTTACGTTCGCCAGCATCCTTTATCTCGCGCGGAATAATATTAATATCTCTATCTCTTTTTTTCAAAGATTCCCATGCTGCCCATTCTTCTTTCTTGGTTTTTGCCCGAAAAACATAATCGTATATTTTTTCGATAATTTTCTTTTCTGAATCATCCATATAATAAATATTACTATGAAATTATTTTTTATTAAACCTTCCCATCCACTAAAAACCACTAACACCTATAACACCACAGAGCCCCTCGAGTCATAGACCCGAATAAATTGCGACGATAAATCGGTTTTTTCTTGTATCTTCGACCCCAAAATAACATTCCCGTATTTTTTGTTTATTGCCTGAATGCAGGCTACCAAAAGAGTCTTACCAAATAATCGCCTATTTTGAACAGTCGGAAACGTGGAAATAATCTCGGCAAAAATTCTCTCGACCGCCTGAGGTAAAATGGAATCGTCAAACAATAGTTTTATCAAAAAGCGTCCTACTAAGAGAAAGGATGTATTAGGCAAAACCCCGTATCAAGACCAAGTAATTTTCAATAGTTAATTCATTTTCTTTAGCTGCTTTACATCTTGCCTCTATGGCAATCTTACTCATTCTAATTATTTGTTCTTGTGTTTTTTTATCCATAATTGTTTTGAAAATTTGAATATAAATATGAATAATTCCATTAGAGTGTCAACGATGTACCCGCCAATTACAAAGACTTGTTAAGGCTATTTGGAAAAGCTATAATTGAATTGTCATGAAAGTTAAATTTAAAATTCGCCTTACAAAATTAACTAATTTTTTCTTTTTCCTAGCAAATCTTAGCGAGTGGCGGGTTTGGAATAGACACGAATACAATCAGGAATGGCTTAGACTAACGGGCAAACTGAGTTTAGAGGAAGAAAAAACACTTAACCAATTTTGCCAAGTCTTAAGAGATACATCAAAAAAAGAACCATTATTATATACTTTATTTTTCCAGCCAGACAGGAAACTAATTTGGCCAAGCGCAAAGAAGAAACTCCACCCTCAAGACTATAATGCAGTTGAAAAAACGTTTAAGGTATTTCAAAAGAGATTCGATAAAATTTGGGATAATTCAAGAGCAAAGAAAGTAAAAAAAGACTTTAAGCAATATATAAATAATTTTGAATACTCTGAATTAATATTACAAGATCTAGGGGATTTTTATTCTAAAGCACTTAGTAAAAAAGTAATCAATATTTTTTTAATCTTATTACCTATAAAAATAAAAACAGGCGGAGGAAGATATGATCCGAAAAATCAAGCGATTGTTCTCGAGGGGTCCCCTGCTCGATTGACATCTTTAAAGACTGTTGCAATTTTTTTCCATGAGCTAATCCATTTATACTTTGAAAAACCTTATTTCGAAAATTTGCTAAACAAATACCAGATCAACTCATCAACAAAGTATCATATAAAAGAAGTTATTGCTGGGTCATTATTACCTAATGGTTATTTATCGCAAAAATACTTCAAAAAATCTCTATGGAGAAATCAGAGTCAAAACCTGCCACTGACTCAAAAACTCTCTCTAAGATTAACGCCGACAGTAAAAAAATATTTTAGTTACAACAAGAGAATAGATAAACCATTGATTCAAGAAGTTATTAAGCTCTATAGTCCATACCAAAGATAAGCGTTCTGGTTCTAATATTAAAATGGCCAAGGAGTTTGCTCCTTAGCCATTTTTGATTCTGCTCTCAATATGAAAAAAGAGAGCTTTCCTAATTTCGCACTCGGGAAAACCAGCATTGAATCTACCAGTGCTCATCCATCTCTGGAAAGCGCATCCACCCCCGCATGCCATCAGCCATCTACACTTTTTACATTCCGTCTTCAACCCAGAAATCTTTTGGTATAGCGTTTTAGCTTTCCCGCTTTCTAGAATCTTTTGGAGTTTTTGATTCTTTATATTCCCCAAATGGGCTATTTCCCGCTTAAGGAAACGATTGCAGGTATAGACATCACCCAACTCATCTAT
>CAYQQO010000027.1:0-8135 GCA_964420115.1 uncultured Candidatus Saccharibacteria bacterium
AATTATCACCTGCGTTTAACCAAAGACCGATACTGATTTCATTTGTATTATTAAAAGATGAATCAACTGGAACTTCAACTCTCTGGTCACTGGCAGTTCCATCAAACTTCAATGCATTTCCGTATTTTCCTGTTGTCCATGTTGGAGAATTTGTTAGAGTTCCTGTATTGTCCTCACCGCTGTAATCAAATGCATCTGTTCCTGTTCCCTCATCAAAGCCCCAGTAACCGACTAAATCTGAATCGTAGATTACTCCGTCATTGGAATTTCCAGAATAATCGTAACTTATATTTCCATGGGTAGTTTCAAACGGTGCATAAAATGTCAGGTTATCGACAAATAAATTTAGGTCATAATCGTCAGCAAAAATGATTCTACTGTCTTCAGCAGCAGAGAACTCTACATCTACGCTTTTATTATTACCAGTTTCAAAATAAGTCGTGTTTGTAGGTTCAGTTATATTTACACCGTTAGCTGCACTTACACCGCCTTCAAGAATAAATATATCGTCTGCATAAATTTTATATCCATACTCATCTGCCCCGCCTTGTATCTGAAGATAGTCAAATGAGCTTAATCCGGAATTAATAGTTTGAGTGCCCTTTAAACTGCCGTCAATATAGAACTTCACTGTATCTGCGCTAAGGTCAAAAACCATCTGCAAATCATACCACGTTCCCTCAGAAAAGGATGTACTAATTTCGTGAGACGTCCCGTTAATAACATATTCCCAATTATTTGAATAATGCCAGTCGGCCGCAAACATAAAAGTGTTTGAGTCGTCGGCCGTCTTTAGTCTCATATAAAAGGTATTCTTTCCGCTAGTTGATTCGGTGTATTTAATTTTCATGCTAAGAGTTATATTATCGTCAGTGGTTTCCCAGTTCCCATCCTGAAGAATATAAGGACCAGGATCCCCCTGAAGACTATTATCGATTTCCAGTTCATTACTAATTATTTCTATATCACCATAAGTTTCTTCCTCAATCCAGTCATTTCCAACTGTTCCTGAATCAGGCCTGTTAAAAGAATCAGAAAATACATTTGTCTGTGCAAAGACGGCCGGAATTAGCAACAACAAAGCGACTAAAAATATTATTTTTTTCATGATTCACCACTTATATTTCCTTTGAATGCATACAATGCCACAAGAGACATGGCTCCTATGACCGCAAGGATTAGAGGCAGATTTCTCATTATATGCACCACTACAGGCCAGTCATCTGCCTCTGTTGAAAGAGGTGCCTGTGTAACAATGGCGTCAAATACGTTTGTAAAAATCATTGTAATAGGTATTAATATCAAAAATATGATTAGTGAGGCCACAAAAAGCACTGGATGAGTTCGTATAAAGAACGATAGTATAATTGTGGATATAGCTAGGCTGACCATAAGAACAGCAAAACCAGTATCCATCAAGTCGAAAGTGTCTTCTACTTTTTGTATGTGTGTGGTATTAACCTTATCAACGTCCTCGAAGGCGTTTAGAAATTCTGAATTAAGATGCCCGGCAAAAATAAAAATAATAGAAACAAGCAGAAGTGTAACTCCTATAAATATAATGTCAAATATTGTTCCGCCTTTCACTTACCCCACGCTCCCACCGCATCCTTAAACAAACCTACTATTATAAAAAATACAACTAAAACCGAACCCCAGCTGACCGCTGTATATGCTGACCTTACTATTCCTAAATAAGCCGCATGAGAAGAAGCCACAATATAAACAGCTGAACCCAGTGTGGCTACTGCCAGAAACATAGTCAATAATAAAAATAAAACTTCATAGTAAGATTCCGTCATTGTCATAGTCAAAATTCCTGAAATCAGTGTAAGAATAGCGGTCCCTACTATAATAATCTCGGAACTCATAAAAGTATTTGTTCTTTCACTATATATAAATTTAAAAATAAAAAAAACCGGTCGATTTCTTAAAATCTTTCTCTACCAGCGTCTACTTGGCTAATTAATTTACGCTACCCGATTCACTTGGGAAATAACTGCAATGATTATTACAGCTATAACTACCAGAGCTACAATCGGCAGGAAGCTACTCAAAGTTTCTAAAGATTGGCCGACTTCATTGGTTGTGTTGTAAGCGGTTGAATTTTCATCAATGCTATCAGTGCCTTGAATTTCGTCATTTATTAGAGCACCCATCGCGATTGTTATTCCAATTACAACCAGTAAAATGGCTAGAGTTCCAAGCTGCCTAATGCCTAAAGTTTGTCCTTTCATGTTTATCACTTCTTAGGAAGTTACCCGATTCACTTGGGAAATAACTGCAATGATTATTACAGCTATAACTACCAGAGCTACAATCGGCAGGAAGCTACTCAAAGTTTCTAAAGATTGGCCGACTTCATCGGTTGTGTTGTAAGCGGTTGATCCTGAAGTAACGGTGTCTGTGTCAGCAATTTCGTCGTTAATCAGTGAACCCATTGCGATTGTTATTCCAACAACAACCAGAATGACGGCTAGTGTTCCTAACTCTTTAAGACCTAAGCCTGTCTGTCCTTTCATATTTTTTCCTCCATAATTAAACTCCCTTTGTCGGTATTTAAAACTAGTGTTACAGTAAAAGTGATTAGAAGCCAATAGGAAGCTTCTAAGGTATATTTCATGAATTGACCTGTTACACTTGTTTTTAGAAGGAAAAAAAAAGTCGTCCCCTGTTTCAAAACACACTAAAGTTTAGAAACAAGTGGGGGAACGACGAACACATAGTGTCTAGTTGATTATTAACAATCCAGGTATTTAAAGTTAAATTTATCAAAGTTGGAACAGGTGTTCCAGGTGTTCCAAATATATGATATTGGTGGAAAAATGAAAATCAAAGAAGTTGTTGAAAAAAGACCTGTTACACCTTCTACAAATCTAATTTTTTCTTAACCAGGGCCTGTATTCTGCGGCCGTATCCTGTGCCCACATTAAACTCTGCACAAATTTTATGCACTGAAACTGTCTTAGTGTTTTTATAGTCCCTCAGATATTCGTCTGCTTTTTCTACTATTTTGTCAGCTATTTTTTCAACCTCAACTACCCTATTACTTCTTTCCTTTTCGCGCTCCATCTGTTCCATTTTCTCAAGAGCTTCATTTATTATTTCAGCCTTGAATTCGCCGCTGTATTTTTCATATGCGTCGATAAATTCTTTAGGTGCACGTTTGAATGCGAACCGTTTAAATTTCTTGATTTTACCATCTACAACTAATTGTGGATATTTTATGTAAGTAGTTCCGTATCTAGGATTGTGCTGACAGGTCATAAATTTAACTATGTTTTTTTTCTTGGAATAATCTATACTCTGCGTTTCCACCTGATAGTGTGCAAGTTCCCGGCCTTGTTTGTCTATATATTTCTTTGAAGGCACAGTAAAAATAGCTATAAGATTTTTGTTTCTAAATGTTTGAAGAATCGAACCCATGGCCTTATTAGCAGCCGTATGCCACTCTCTATTTGAAATTCCTACTCCTGCCTCGTCGAAAATAATAGCATTACCCTTTTTTAGATTACCATTCTTGATTATACTTGCAAACTCCCTGGGTCTTCTAGCAACTCGTTCCCTGATTATTTTTTCAGGTTCGGCATTTCTAAAACTTTTATCAAGCTCGTAAGCCAATTTAACAGCAATATAACTCTTTCCAGAGCCCGTGTCACCTATTATTAAAATAATGAGATTTTTATTGTGAACATGAACTCTGTTATATAATCGTGTTAAAAGCGGGTTACTAAATCTCTTCATAATGGATACTCTCCTTCGGATAAAATCCTTTTCTACTGGCCAGTTTTACCAAAAGCTTAGCAACTTGTTTTCCATGCTTGATTTTAAGCTGCCTTATTTCTCCCATTAATTTTTCGCCCTCTGTCTTATCGCCTAATCTGTTTGCATTTTCCATCCGCTTCTTTTTTTCTTCGAGTTCCGGATTTATTTCATTATTTATTTTAGTTAGTTCACCCTGATAAAACTCATCTTCCTTGTCTATATAGGGACTTAGCGGTATTTCCAGAGACGAAACAGCATCCTGTATTTTATCGGGATTGCTCATGATACATCTGGTAATGAGCCACAAATGTCTGAAAATAAGCGATTCCAGATTAATCTCTGTGTCCATGTCCTCATTAGAAAGCTTGAAATCATCTTCATATATAATTCTGCTTTCATTCCGTTTTTCGTCAGCCATTCAATCACCTAACTCTTTCAAGTATTCTAAGGACAGCTTCCATGGTTTCGGTATTCGCTTTGAGGGCATCAGTTGCCTTTGGTAATAGGTCCGCTCCGATTGACTGTAAGGCTATTATTTTCTCAAATGATAGCCAAATACCAATTCCGAATAAAAGGCCCATTGCACCCATAGCAATATATGGTGCCCATTCTTTCCACCAGGCTTTTTTCCATTCTTCCTTGCTTCGCATTTCCCTGACCATCTGCCAATCACGTATATCAGAAGGGATGGCTTCAATTTCTGCGCCCTTCACATTCATAGGCGTAAATTCGCCAGGACCTGTGGAATAGAGCATAAGCCAGTTATTAGGCGATAAGTGCTGTTTTTTTATCTGAGGCATCTCGCCACCTTTTTTTAGCTCATAGCAGTTTTTCTTTTGATTTCTTCTAGCTTTTGTCATGCTAAATCTATAACCGCCGTTTGAACGCTCTTCAAAAATTCCGACCTTTACCGGCCATCGTGTTATTCCTAACATTTAATTCCTCCTTAAATCTATATATCGCTTTTTACCAGGCTGTGGGTTTTTTTCAGTTCATTGATTATTTCTTTCTGGTCTTTCTTGTATTTTATAGACATTTCCGTAATCCATCTAACGAGATTGGCCTTTCTTGCAGACAATTCCTGCCCTTTGGCTCCCTTTATGGTAGAGCTTGCCCAACCCAAAATTTCTTCTAAATCCATTATTTTACCTCCTTTAAAAAAATCCAAACCTCTTCTTGTTACTTGTTTCGTCATCGCGTTTGACTATTGATTCATGAGTTGATTTTGACAATAATTCCAGCGTTTTCCCTTTGTTTGAAGCTCTTGAAAGTGCAAAATAAATCGGATAAATCACAATGGCTCGAATGCTTTCTAAATCAGCGGGAGCAATATAATCTCTTTCCACACCCTCCGGTCGCCAGTCCCTGGCACCGTTAGCTAGAATAGAAATAAGTGTTCGGTCTAGATTGTGCATTATTTCCTTGACACGGTCTTCTTCAAGCACTGAAAGAAAAGTATTCCTGTCAATGATAGGTTCAACAATATTCATTATTTCGGCTATACCTTCCTCATTAAGCAGCTTGGCTCCGATATCGACTTCCTGACCAGAGGCTCTGTCAAAACCCTTTCCGCGAAGGTTAAGTCGTATAGAATTTTTTAGGTCAATGGGCGAAAGCTGAAATTTTAATCCTTCCTCGGATTTAGCAGACTGTGTGGGCCAAGATATTCTCTCAGTGTTCTCTTCTTCCATACATACCTTCTATTTTCAACAGTATAAAAAGTTTCCACTCACCACCATATAGTGTTCTATTAAGATAACAGCCACTTGAAAATCATGAAAATTTCACAAAAAGGAGTGATATTTAACTATTCAGGACATTAGTAAACTATTTATAGCACCTTGACCAATTATATACATGGGATATAAAGGCGGGACACCTATGTCAGATGAGAAGGGATACCTTCCATGGAAAGATGTAAAGAGATTAATCAATGTCACTGATAATAACAGAGATAGAATGCTTTTAAAAACCCTGGCATACTCGGGCAGAAGAGTAAGTGAGGTTGTAAGAGGACCACCTAGTAACCCTAATAAACAGTATGGAATAAGAAAATGCGACCTTGGTGAAGGTAATATGGTCTATTTTGTTATTTTGAAGAAATCCAAAAAAAGGCGGCACGTAGTGCATCTATGGGGTAATTTAAAGCGTTCTCTTGAAAGTTTCGCCAGACCCCTAGGTAAAGAGGAATATTTGTTCCAAATAACGAGGCAGAGAGCGCATCAAATTATAAGAAAATATGGAAGGAGAATAGGTATCACACACGTTGGTAATAGTGAAAGAAATGGACTACACTGCCATCATTTAAGGCATAGTTTTGCGGTGCATATGGCTAGGAACTTAAAGACTCCGGCAGACCTACGTAAACTACAAATGATTCTAAAACATAATTCTATTGCAACCACTGAACAATATCTTAAATTTGCTGACACCAATACCGATATCTACGGTGCGGCGTTTGAATAAGTCTCGCAGAATTTTGTGTAGTTGAAATAAGAAATTATATTTGGCTGACCAAGGTAATTACAGAAAGCCTGGCACTGGCAATCATCCAGAATATTAACCATTTTTTTGTAGTAAGTGGTTGCTTCATAGTAATGATAAACATTACCGGCCAATAAAACAATCATTACCACCAACATGATATATATCAGCATATTTCTATCCATGGCTATAACCTTCCTCTGCTCTTTTATAACTCTTATAAAAAGCAAAAATGACTATGGCAAGGCCAAGTAAAATAACGAGAAGCCTCGCATCCACAAATATTTTAAGGAAATTCGTTATGGGATCTACTACTGAACCAATTAAATTGGAAACAACATCTTCCAGTTTATCCATTATTCGCATAGTCCACCAAAATAAGGCAGGATGAAAAGGTAGGTGTTACGCAGCACAACCTATGGACACCACCTTATTCTGTTTATGGATTTCACGGTTTGCTCAATTGGAAGAGATATTACAAAAGAAGACGAGTAGTCGACAAGAGCAAACAGGCGGTATTGCTGCGACCGCCTCTCTTCCATTTTTAAGCCCGTGAGCTAAATAATATCATACAGAGACAATAATGCCGATACAAAAACTATAGTTATTCCCACTATACCTACCGTTGTTAAAAAAGATGTTGTATTAGCATTAACAATAAAAATCCCCATTAGAATGCCTACTATCAAATATCCGAAATATCCTATCTTCTTTTCTATGCTCTTAAGTCGTCCTTTACACATTAAATTTCACCCCCGTTCTTTAGAATTATATCTGAACATTTCACCGCAGCTTCAAGAAAAGCTGACGGGGCCCGGTCAAAAAATTCGTCTTCGCCTTCTTGATATACAACTAAGCTCCAGGCCATGAATTCTTCATTAGAAATTTTATTGGAAATATAATTAAAGGCACAAATACAAAAATCCTTAGAATTATTAAAATTATACCCCTGCTCAACCAGGCCTTCTACACATCCGCTGATAAAACCATCTCTTATTTGTCTCGATTCCATTTCGTTCTGTATAGCAAACCACGCTACTACTGCAAATAAAACTAGGGAAATTACAGCTAAAATAGCTATTCTCTTATATAATTTCTTCATGCTATCCCTCGATATAAACTTATTTTACCGCAGTGTGGGCAGTGCCACCATTCATTCCAGACATCATTTATCTTCTTTTTTTTAAATTTATATCCACATTCCTTGAGACAATATCTACAGTGGATTGTTTTACCCTGTCTAGCCCAGCTCATTTTCTACCTCTCTCCATAAACCATATAACAAAAATTACCAGTATGATAATTATTAAAGCAAATATTTGGTAGCCAAAGGCCTCTACATTAGATTGTGCAAGTTTCAAATTCCAGTATCCTTCGGGCTGATTGTTTCTAAGCTTGGTAATATGTGTGGAATTGGCTCTTGCACAGGGATTCATAGTTTGAAAAGTAACGTCTAAAATCGTTAAATTTCTCTCGCACGTGGTAAATTCAGAATCAATGCCGTATTTTTTGTATATCTCTATGTGCGTAAATTCATGTGAACCTATAAAATTAAGAATCATTAATGCGGCTATAAATGCGGCGAATATAAATCTACCTCTCATTTTTCAGCCTCCGACGTCATATAAAGCCCTATTAAACTAATTATAACCCCAGCTGTTAATAAAAAAACATGTAAAATTATCAGCCGCTCTAACCAACCAAAATAATAATTCATTGTTATGTACCAAATTAACAAAGTGGTAAATATAAGTCCTATAGTTAAGATAATACCAAACTTATTTTCATTACTACATTTCATTTCTTATCGCTCTCCAAAATTTCAATCATACGGTTTTCCAGCTTCTCATTCCTTTCATGTAGCGATTCTATTATTGCTCTGTTGG
>CAYQQO010000028.1:0-7996 GCA_964420115.1 uncultured Candidatus Saccharibacteria bacterium
AATTACTTTTATCCTGAAAAACTGTGAACAACGCGGTTAATTCTTACATTTAAATATATCCCATAATCAGCGCGGTATCAAGATCAAAAATCCCCACTACCCTAAAATGGACAGAGGGACGGAAAAAATCAACTAAAGAACAAACCCCAGCCAGCTTTCTACTTTGACCAATTGCTCATTATATACCCTATATCTTTAACATCCACCCGGCCATCGTTGTTAATGTCTTGATTGGTAATTTCTGCCTTCTGAAGCCATTTAGAAAAGAGCAACTCAGCATCTTGGGAATTAACCTGCCCGCTGTAATCAAGATCACAAACACTGGCAGAGTCCTGACTTGCCAAAATAATGGCATTAACCGAAAGTTTAGGAACGGTCAAAGAAAAAGAATTGGAAACATTGATAGACGACTCTGTTGTTTTAACACAATCACCATTGGGACATTTTGTATTCGGCAGGCAATCAGCATAAGTATCGCCATCAATATCTAAAAAACAATCTTCTGGATCATTGTTTTCACCGGGGTAATCGCCTTTGATTGTAAAAAGCGAAGCAGTAGAATCAGGCAAAAAATTATTAATACTAATATCAGCCACTATATCCTGAGAGACGCTCCGGTTGTTAATTATCAGCGTTAATCTCTGGCGGTCATTTGACAAAGCAGACATTGAATCAATAAAATAGACAGGCCGAGCTTCTCTACCTCCTGTGCCGGTGGTCACGCCCAATGAATTAATGCCTGTATCAACAAAACTTCGGTTTGCCATATACAAATTAAGCCATTGCCCCTGAAAATACTCTTTGTATAATTTGAAAATATAAAATAATGGTCTTTTATGAGGCGGCTCTGGATTATTGGCGTTGGGCCGGCCCTCTTCAAACCAGCCCTGATATTCTCCAGAGACAAAATCGTCGTTGCGCCCCCTTTTATCAATAGCTACTCCTTCTATCGGCCCATGCCTTTGGTTTTCATTAAATAAATCCCAATGAGTTGCCACAGAGACCCCTCTTTTTATAAACTTATAGAGCAAATCAACAGTCACGAAAGCATCGCGAATAGTCCCCTCCACCCCTTGTTTTGGCTGACTTTTTTTATTGCCATAAGCTAAGCTGTACTCAGTGACAAAGACCGGCTTGCCGCCAAAAGATTGGCAATCAGCTTGAGCCGGATCGCATTGTTGGTCGTTGTCCAACGGCAGATAAGGCCGGGTAAAATCATCTCTTTCAGCATTAAGGACAACTGACTGAATGGTATAATAGACTTCCGGCGAATTTCTCATATCAAGCCACTGGGTAGAACCAGTATCTTTGTTGGTTGCCGCGATAATAGGAGAGAATGTTATATATTGCCCAAGGCCCCCATGATTGACAATCACTATTTGCAATTGGTGCTGACCACTATTAAGGAAAGTATGAGCTGTCTCCTGATATTGACTATTGACCGAATAATTACCTAAAGATACCCCGTCAACCAGAACCTGATAAGACTTAAAAAAATCAGCCGCCTTTATAGAAAAAGAATAATTGCCAGTCTGCTCAACAGCAAAAGGCAGAGTTATTGTTTTGTTATTTTTATGACATTTAATCTCGCCTTCGTAACCGCCGCCGACATGACTGTGCCTAATCCAAAAATCAAAGAGATGACCAGCTTCCAACAATATTGTATTATCCCAGGCCAGTAAACCGGAGTCGTCCGGGTTGTTGTTATCGTGAGCGACCGCGCCAATTAGAATACTTGGGTCAATTTCTCTCATCTTGGGGATAATTGTTTTCATGGCTGAAATATAATCAGCTACCTGCATTGAGTAAAGCTCGTTGCCAAATTCCCAATACCTGACATTGTAAGGAGCTAAACGGCCGTTTTTTGCCCTTTCAGCCGCCCAATCCTTGTTATAACGACCGGTTACTGGGTCAAAACTGTGATCCTGACGGCAGGAATGACCAACCGGACAAGATTCGTTGGCTCGGCCGGGATTTGAACCATCGTTGGGAATATTAACATACTCAACCCAATCAGCTATTTCCCGAGCGGCTAATTCATGGTTAAAAGTAAAAGTTAAATTGGGCAAAATTTCAGCATAGGCATTCGGCCCAATTTGTAAAATTGGGTCAGCTCCCAAATTCTCGGCAAACTCCAGCGCCTCATCAGTGCCAATAACCGAAATTCTTCCGGCCTCCGGCATCGGCGGTCTTTGTTCTATCGGACCAATACCCCACTTCCACTGATATTGATTGCCGGACAAGCCGCCGCCAATTCTAACCACAGTAGGACCCAATTGCCCAACCAAATCAGTATAATAAGCCCACTTAGTCATTGCCGCATCGTATTCCTCTTGTGTGTTAACCCATGACCCCAAGCCATTGGCCCCGCCGCCCCAATAAATAGACGTCCCGTAAACCATATTAGGAATATCTCCCCCAATATCATTGGCGTCAACACTAATGGTTGTATTGACCGCCCGGCTCTGATTAGAAAAAAATAAAACAGCTCCAAAAACAACGACCAAAGAAATTATAATAATCAACCTCCGTGTAGTCATTAAATTATCCTTAAAAAATTTTTTTCTTTAATAATTTTAACACCTAATTTTTTAGCTCTGTTGTGTTTGCTCCCGGGATTTTTGCCAACCACCACAAAGTCGGTATTTTTAGAAACAGAACTGGAAACATCGCCGCCCAACTGTCTAATTCTTTTTTCTGCCCTGTCGCGGCTCATTTCTTTTAATTCTCCAGTTAAAACAATTGTTTTGCCAGCCAACTTACCGCTTTTAATTTTCTCCCCTCCCTTAATTTGCACACCTGCCTGTTGAAGATTTTTAATTAACTCAAGATTCTTTTTATCTTTAAACCAGTCAAAAATATTTTTAGCGACCACTTCGCCAATATCTTTCGCTTTTAAAATTTCTTCTAAATTAGCTTTTTTAATATTTTCTATACTGCTAAAATAGCTGGCTAAATTAATAGCTGTTTCTTCTCCAACATGGCGAATGCCCAAAGAATAAATAAATTGAGGCAAAGAAATATTTTTACTTTTTTCAATCGCTTCAATTAAATTGTCGGCTGATTTTTCGGCGAACCTTTCCAGGGGAATCAAATCGCCTTTTTTGAGAGAAAAAATATCAGCCGGACTACTGACCAACCCTTCACCCATTAACTGATCAATAATTTGAGGGCCTAAGCCGTCAATGTTAAAAGATTTTTTAGAAACAAAATGGGCCAACTGTTTTTTTTGCTGGGCTCCGCAATTTTTGTTGGCGCAATAATGAACCACTTCTTCTTTTTGGCGGATGACTTTTGAACCGCAAACAGGGCATTTTTTGGGCATTTTAAATTTCTTTTCTTTGCCTGTTCTCATTTTCTTAATCACCCGAACTACATCAGGGATAACATCGCCGGCCCGCTGGATAACAACAGTATCGCCAATTTTTACATCCAATCTTTTAATTTCATCTTCGTTATGCAAAGTAGCTCGGGTAATTAAAGTCCCGCCCAAACGAACTGGCTTTAAATAAGCGACCGGCGTCAGGGCCCCTGTCCTGCCAACCTGGACAAAAATACCCTCTATAATTGTCGTTGCTTCTTTAGCTGGAAACTTAAAGGCAATCGCCCCTCTTGGCGCTTTGCCGACAGCCCCCAATTTATCAAAAAGATTATTATTATTAACGCTAACTACCACCCCGTCAATTTGGAAAGCCAGCTTTTCTCTTTTTTCTTTAATCTCTTCCCAGAATTTAAAAACCTCCTCTAAATTAGAACAATATTTCCCCTGATCAACCTTAAATCCCAGCGCTTTGGCAATTTGGTGATCTTCTTGATGAGTTTTTTGCCCTAAACCAGAAACAATACTGTAAGCCAAAAAATTAAGTTGCCGCGAAGCAGCTATTTTTGGGTCAAGCTGTCTAATACTGCCAGCAGCTGTATTTCTTGGATTAGCGTAAAGCGAAAGCCCTTTCTTTTCTCTTTCTCTGTTGACCCTCTCAAAGGCCTTACTGGCCATATAGACTTCGCCGCGCACTTCTACTTCGCCCCTTTCTAAAAGATTTTTTGTTTTTTTCTCTATAGCAGATGAGGGAAGATTATCTCTGATTTTTAGATTTAAGGGGATTGATTCAATTGTTTTTAAGTTCTGGGTTACATCTTCGCCTGTTTTACCGTCACCACGAGTGGCCCCTCTTTTCAAAAGACCGTTTTTATAAACTAAAGATACGGCAAAGCCATCAACTTTGTATTCGGCAAAATAGTCCATTTTGCCAGAAACAAGTTTTTTTATCCTTTCCTGCCAAGACAAAAGCTCTTCTTTGTAAAAAACATCCTCTAAAGAAAGCATTGGTTTCCTGTGCCTGACTTTTTCAAACTTATCCAATGGCTGGCCGCTAACTCTTTGAGTTGGCGAATCAGGGGTTATTAGTTCTGGAAAATCCTGTTCCAGCTTGTAAAGTTCGTGCTTTAAAGAATCAAAAGCGGCATCAGACAGCTCCGGGCTATCTAAAACATGGTAGCGGTAATTATGGTAATTAATTGTTTCTCTTAGTTTTTCTATTCTTTTTTCGGCTTCTTTTTTCGTCATATTCTAATTATACTTGGTTGCCAGAATAATTAAAAGTGATATAATCTTTAATAGCTTATGAAATTCACCCACCTTCACGTTCACTCCCACTACTCTCTTTTAGACGGTCTGGCTAAAATAGACCAGCTTTTGGATGTCTGCCAGGAACTCAAAATGCCTGCCTTGGCCCTGACCGACCACGGCTCAATGTATGGAATAGTAGAATTCTACCAAAAGGCAAAGAAAAGAGGGATGCGCCCTATACTGGGCAGTGAAATGTATTTAGCCCCTTTTGGCATGGGCCAAAGAAGGCCAAATATTGACAACAAACTTCATCACTTAGTTCTTTTGATAAAAAATAAAGAAGGTTATCGCAATTTAGTAAAATTAACAACCAAAGCACATTTAGATGGCTTCTATTACAAGCCAAGAATTGATAAAGAGCTCCTTAAAAAACATAAGGAAGGGCTGGTTGCCCTTTCTGCCTGCCTTTCTGGGGAAATTCCCAAAGCAGTTATTGACGGGAAACCGGAAGAAGCTGAAAAACTGGCTGTAGAATACGAAAAAATATTCGGCAAAGGGAATTTTTATTTAGAACTCCAACACCATGAAGGGCTCCATGAACAAGCATTAGTTAACAAATGCTTTATTGAAATAAGCAAAAAAACAGGCATTCCCTTAGTAGCGACAAACGATGTCCATTATGTCAGAAAAGAAGACGCTGAAGCCCAAGATGTTTTAATGAGTATCCAGACAGATAAAAAAATGGACGATGAAAGCAGATTAACTATGACAAGAGATGATTTTTCTTTAAGACCGACTGAACAAATGATTAAAGATTTCAAACATATTCCTGAAGCTATTGAAAACACACAAAAAATAGCAGAAATATGCGGCAAATTTGAGTTAGAACTCTACAAAATACAACTTCCTTATCTTGAGGTGCCTGAAGGCCAAACCGCTGACAGTCATCTAAGAAAAGAGTGTCTTGAAGGATTAAAAGGAAGACCGGTTGAAGCAACAGAGAAAGAAACCAAACAACGGCTTGATTACGAGTTGAAGGTGATTGAGAAAACCGGCTTTGCTTCATACTTCCTTATAGTTGCCGATTTTGTTAACTGGGCCAAATCGCAGAACATTGTTGTCGGCCCGGGCAGAGGATCAGCCGCTGGTTCGCTTGTCGCCTATCTTTTGAAAATCACAGATATTGACCCCCTAAAATACAATCTTTTATTTGAGAGATTTTTAAACCCGGAAAGGATTTCTATGCCGGACATTGACCTTGATTTTGCCGATGACCGCCGTGATGAAGTTATTGAATATGTCAGCGATAAATACGGCAGAAACCGCGTTGCCCAAATTATTACTTTTGGGACTATGGCCGCCAGAGCCGCCATTAGAGATGTCGGCCGGGCTTTAGATTATTCATATAACTTCTGTGACCAAATAGCAAAAATGATATCTTTTGGTCTGACGCTTGAAAAAGCAATTCACGAATCGCAAGAACTCCACCAAACATATGAATCAGACGAAAGCGCTAAAAGATTGATTGACATGGCAAAAAAACTGGAAGGAGTCGCACGACACGCTTCCACTCACGCGGCCGGCGTAGTGATTACCAAAGGAGATATTGATAATTTAGTTCCAAGACAACACCCAACACAGGACGACCAATCTATTGTCACTCAATACGAAATGCACGCCATTGAAGATTTAGGTCTTTTAAAAATGGACTTTTTAGGGCTAAAAACATTAACGGTTATCCAAAACACCCTTAATAAAATTAAGCAGTCAGCAAACAAGGAGATTGACTTGTCTAACCTTCCTTTAAATGACCAAAAAACGTTCTATCTCTTCCGCCGAGCCAATACTACCGGCATATTCCAATTAGAATCTCAAGGAATGAAAAGACATTTAAAGCAGTTAAAACCGACTAAATTTGAAGACATTATCGCTATGGTTGCTCTTTACCGACCCGGGCCAATGGAATTTATCCCGGAATTTATTGCCAGAAAACACGGCTACAAGAAAGTTGAATATCTTCACCCTAAATTAAAACCAATATTGGAAAGCACTTACGGCATTTGCGTTTATCAGGAACAATTAATGAGAATTGCCCGGGATTTGGCCGGCTTTACTCCTCCTGAAGCCGATGTCCTTAGAAAAGCGGTTGGTAAAAAAATTAAAAAGCTTTTGGACGAACAAAAGGAAAAAATGATTAGCGGCATGATTAAAAATGAAATTAATCCCAAAATAGCCTCTACCATCTGGCAGACAGTTGAACCATTCGCCCAATACGGTTTTAACCGCGCCCACAGCTGCTCCTACGCCACTATCGGATACTGGACCGCCTATTTAAAAGCTCATTTCCCAACAGAATTTATGGCCTCCTTAATGACATCGGAACAAAATGATATTGAAAGAATCTCTTTTTTGGTTGATGAATGCAAGCAAATGGGAATCAAAGTTCTCCCTCCAGACGTCAACTACAGCGAACAAAATTTTACCAAATCAGATGACAAAGCCATCCGCTTCGGGCTTAACGCGGTAAAAAATGTCGGTCGCAATATTGTTGAAAGCGTTGTCAAAGAAAGAGAAACAAACGGCTCCTTCCAATCAATTGCTGATTTTATTGAAAGAGTAGAATCAAAAGACCTTAACAAAAAATCATTGGAAAGCTTAATTAAATGCGGAGCGCTTGATAATTTCGGCGAAAGAAATCAACTCTTAGCCGGCTTAGAGCAGATGCTGGCGCTGGCCAGAGAAACGCAAAAAGCAAAAAGAAACGGACAAGTTAGTTTGTTCTCCGGCCAATCGGAAGCAATGGCCCCCTCCATTACCCTCCCCCAAGTTGCCCCTGCCAGCAAAAAAGAATGCCTTGGTTGGGAAAAAGAACTGCTTGGCCTTTATCTTTCTGAACACCCCTTAGACAATTATCAGAAAAAACTTTCCAAAGTGGCTATTTTTTGCAGAAACCTATCAAGAAACCAGAGCGGCCAGCGGGTAAAAGTGGGCGGCATTATCAATAAAATCCAGAAAGTAAACACTAGAGCCGGCCAAGCAATGCTTTTTGTAGAGCTTGAAGACCCAACCGGCCGCATTGAAGCATTGGTTTTCCCCAGGGTCTTAGAACAAACTGCTACCGCCTGGCAGGAAGAAAGAATTGTTTTAGTAAGCGGCAGGTTAAGCGACAGAGACGGCAACTTAAAAGTATTATGCGATAATATTAGAGTATTGGAGTAAAGCGGCAAAGGACGTTGCCTCGCGGCAAAAAAGATGTTAGAATAAAGTGTAAGAAGAACATATGGCAAAAAACAAAGGATTCACTTTATTAGAGCTGTTGGTTGTTATATCTGTTATAGGTCTGCTTTCCAGCATTATTATTACCAACACCGGCCCTGCCAGAGAGAACGCCCGAGACGCCAGAAGGCGCGCTGATTTAGACGCTAT
>CAYQQO010000029.1:0-7929 GCA_964420115.1 uncultured Candidatus Saccharibacteria bacterium
GATCATGTCCGACATCTAAAGCGTATACTTTTTTCGCTCCTCGATGCAACAAAACATCAGTTGACAGGGGCGTCTCGCGGGCAACATTAAGTTTAACCATCAATGCTTTAAGGTTTTATTACAAAGGAATTTTAAAAAGAAGGTTCTTTTTTGATATTAAGCATTCAAAAGAGAAAAACGATTACCGGTAGTTTTTTCTAAATCAGAAATAAAAAATATTTTAGAAGCGGTTGTTAATAAAAAACACCAGTTAATTTTGGCTTTAGGCTACGCGGCTGGTTTAAGAGTCGGCGAAGTGGCAAGTTTGAGGGTGAGTGATTCAGACTTTGAAAACGGTCTTTTAATTATCAGGCAAGGAAAGGGCAATAAGGACAGGCGGACTATAATCTCAAAAAAAATAATTGGCGGTTTAAAGGAATTAGTTGGAGATAAAAATCTGAACGACTATATTTTTAAGAATAATCGGGGCGGCAAATTAACAGAAAGGGCGGTCCAAAAAGTTTTTTACAACGTGTTAAAAAAATGCTAAAATTAAAAAATCAGCTGGTTATCATAGTTTACGGCATAATTTCGCTACCCACTTGCTTGAAAAGGGCGTTGATATCAGGTATATTCAAGAATTATTGGGGCACAAAAGATTAGAGACAACCCAAATTTATACTAAGGTGGCCAGCGGGAAATTAAAAGAGATTAGCAGTCCCTTTGATGATTTATTCTTATAGCTATATGGCAAAATATAATCCGCAAAAAATAGAAAAAAAGTGGCAAAAAGAATGGCAGAAACAAAAACTTTATTCTGCCAAAGATAATTATAGAAAGCCAAAAAAATATTTAATGGTGGAATTTCCCTATCCTTCGGGCGATGGCCTTCATGTTGGCCATGTTAGAGGCTACAGCGCTTTGGACGCTTTAGCCAGAAAAAAAAGAATGGAAGGGTATAATGTTTTGTACCCAATGGGCTGGGACGCTTTCGGTCTGCCAACTGAAAATTATGCTATTAAAACGGGTATTCATCCGGCCAAAGTGACAGCTAAAAACATAACGGTTTTTAAAAAACAAATGAACTCCTTGGGTCTTTCTTTTGACTGGTCAAGAGAAATTAATACCGCTGACCCCAAATATTATAAATGGACTCAATGGATATTTCTACAGTTTTTTAAAAAGGAGCTGGCCTATCAGACGGAAATGCCTATCAACTGGTGCCCGAGCTGTAAAATTGGCTTGGCTAATGAGGAGGTGATTGCCGGAAAGTGCGAAAGGTGCGGTCATACAACGAAAATAAAAATGCTAAAGCAGTGGATGCTTAAAATTACCAAATACGCTGACAGATTGATTAACGACTTAGAAGAGGTTGATTATGTTGAGAAAATTAAAAGACAGCAGATTAACTGGATTGGCAGAAGTAAGGGGACAGAAGTTGATTTTTCTGTGGCTGATTCTGATGATGTTATCAAGGTTTTTACTACTCGGGCTGATACGCTTTTCGGGGTGACGGCCTTGGTGCTTGCTCCGGAGCATAATTTGGTTGGGAAACTGACTACTGGAGATAATAAAAAGGAAGTTAGTAAATATATTATTGCTTCGCAAAAGAAAAGCGAATTTGAAAGAACGCAGTTAGATAAGGGGAAAACAGGCGTTTTCACCGGTTCTTATTGCGTAAATCCGATCAATTCTGGAAAAGTTCCTATTTGGATAAGCGACTATGTTATTGCTACCTATGGCGGCGGGGCGGTGATGATTGTGCCGGCTCATGACAAAAGGGATTATCAGTTTGCCGGGAAATATGGATTGGAGATAAAGGAGGTTGTTTTAGGCGGGGATATTTCCAAGGAGGCCTATGTTGATTACGGCAAACTAATTAATTCCGGCCAGTTTGACGGCTTGTCTTCTAAAGGAGCAATTAAAAAAATTACTGACTGGCTGGTTAGGAAAAAAGCTGGCCGAAAGAAGACTCATTACAAGTTGCGAGACTGGATATTTTCCCGTCAGCATTACTGGGGCGAGCCCATTCCCATTATACATTGTTCAAAATGCGGGGTGGTGCCTGTGCCAGAAAAAGATTTGCCTGTTAAACTGCCTTATGTTAAAAAATATCAGCCAAGCCATACTGGCAAATCTCCTTTGGCTAATATTGATAAATGGGTCAATGTAAAATGTCCTAAATGTAAAAATTTAGCTAAAAGAGAAACCGATACTATGCCAAACTGGGCTGGCTCTTCATGGTATTTTTTAAGATATACTGATCCGAAAAATAACAAGAAATTTGCTGACGGTAAAAAACTTAAATATTGGATGCCTGTTGATTTATACAACGGCGGTATGGAGCACACCACCTTGCATTTGCTTTACTCTCGTTTCTGGCACAAATTTTTGTTTGACTTAGGGGTTGTTTTGACAGCCGAGCCTTACCAGCGGCGCTATTCTCATGGTGTTGTCTTGGCCCAAGACGGCAGAAAAATGAGTAAGAGTTTTAACAATGTCATTAAGCCGGATGATGTCATTAAGGAATTTGGGGCTGATACTTTGCGTGTTTATGAGATGTTTATGGGACCTTTTGATCAAACGATTAGTTGGAGCACAAAAGGAGTTCGGGGATGTTACAGGTTTTTAAATAGAGTTTGGGGGTTGTTTAACAACGGGGAGAAAATAGGCGCAAAAACAGATAAAGATATTTTAACAAAACTGCATCAGTTAATAAAAAAGGTTGGCGATGATTTAGAGGCAATGAAGTTTAATACAGCAGTGGCCGCTATGATGGAATTTACTAACTTATGGGACAAAGGAATATTGTCTGAAAAAGAAGCTGGAGTATTTTTAAAACTTCTTTCGCCTTTTGCCCCCCATATATGTGAGGAGTTATGGCAATCTTTAGGCAATAGAAAGAGTATTTTTTTAGAAAAGTGGCCGGAGCATAACAAAGAATTGGCCCAAGAAAAGATAATTCCAATTGTTATTCAGATTAACGGCAAGGTAAGGGATAGAATAAAGGTTGATAAGGGTGTTTCTCAAAAAGAAATTGAAGAATTAGTTTTTCCGCGCGAAAAAGTGAAAAAATGGCTCGGCAGTAAAAAACCTAAAAAAACCATATATATTCCTGACAAGCTGGTTAATATTGTCGTATAAAAAGAAGACGCCAGAGAATTTTCTCTGGCGTTTGTCTCAAAAAAATGTCTCCTTGTTTGTATCCTGTTAGGTTCTGAAGAGAAGAGCATTGACTGTTTCCCCAAGCTCGTCCAGCTTGTATGGCTTTGACATTATTTTGTCAAAGACGTTGGCGCTTTGGGGATCTTTTTGGAGCTGTTGCGGATCAGCGGTAAGAAGAAGAATGGGCAGAGTTGGGAACTCCTTTTTGACTCGGCGGCTCAATTCCATGCCGTTAATCCCCGGCATATTCATATCGGTGATGATGAAGTCGGGCGGGAATTCCGGGTCAATCATGGCCAGCGCTTCTCGGCCGTTTTTGGCCAGAATGATTTTGTAGCATCTTGAGTTTGGCAGAATCGTCAGCAGTGTCTGATTGAGAACATCGCGCATCGCCGGCTCATCTTCGGCTATCAGAATCACAATTTCTCTTTCTTCTTCTGTCATTCCTTTCTCCTTTCTTTTTTCTCTTGGTGTGGTGAAGAACTGTAAAAAGTTAATCATAAATAGTTAAATCTGTCAATTCAAATTTATGGAGATTATTAAAGTAGGCTTGTCAAAAGATTGGTATAACCAGGAGATAATTGTCAAAACAGCCAGCCTTATTAAAAGAGGCGGGTCTGTTGTTTTCCCGACAGATACTGTTTATGGCTTGGGCGTTGACGCTTTAAGAGAGACAAGTATTGAGCGGCTTTTTAAAATAAAAAAAAGGCCGGAGACAAAGCCGGTGCCGGTTATGATAAATAACATTGAAATGGCTAAAAAACTTGCTTTTATTGACAGAAAAACAGAAAGGGCATTAGAAGAAATATGGCCGGGTTCGGTGACGATAGTTTTAGAAAAAAGAGGAATTGTCCCCGAAATTTTAACAGCTGGTAAAAGCACGGTCGGGCTGCGCATTCCCAACTGTCATCTAACTCAATTATTAATGGAAGAATTAGCTATGCCGATAACGGCCACTTCAGCTAATTTTTCAGGCCAGCCGCCGTTGGCTTCAGTAGAAGAAGTTATTAAAATTTTTCAAAAAGCTTATCCAAGGCCGGATTTAGTTTTAGACGCGGGGATTTTGTCAAAAACTCAACCTTCCAGCGTTTTGGATCTAACCGGCAGACAGCCGAAAATCACCCGCGTTGGTCCTATTGGTAAAAAAGATTTGCTTAATATGTTTAAATAGAAAAAACCAGCTCATTGAGCTGGTTTTTTCTTGGTGCCGACGGTGGGAGTCGAACCCACAAGGGCTTACGCCCATACGATTTTGAGTCGTACGCGTCTGCCAATTCCGCCACGTCGGCTTTGTTTTTTATTCTCTCTTAAAACCCCCTTGTTGTCAATTTTAATTTGATGTATAATTTATATATATTTTATAACTTTTTATAAGTTATACTAAAATCAATGGCAAGAATTATTGGCTTAGTTAATCAAAAAGGGGGTGTTTCCAAGACAACCACTGGGGTAAATTTGTCAGTTTACTTGGCCGCTATGGGCAAATATATCCTTTTGATTGACAGCGATCCGCAGGCAAATGCTACTTCTGGGATGGGAATAAATCCTCATAAGCTTTCTTTAAATTTGTATCATTCTTTAGTCGGTGGTCTTTTACCGGAGGAGATTATTAAGAAAACTTCTCTTTTTGGTTGCGATATTATGCCGTCTGGCCCTGATTTAGCCGGCGCTAGGGCAGAGTTGATTAATTTGTCAGGTCGCGAGTTTAAACTTCATGAAGCGCTTCGCAGGGTGCGGACCAATTACGACTATATTATTATTGATTGCCCGCCCAGTTTGGATATATTAACGGTTAATTCTTTAGTAGCGGCGGATGAAGTGATTATTCCTGTCCAATGCGAATATTACGCTTTGGAGGGGTTAGGTCAGTTGCTTCAGACAGTTGAGTTGGTTAAGGAAAACTTGGAAAGCCCTCTAAAGATTAAAGGAGCGCTGTTGACTATGTATGACCGCCGCAATCGTCTTTCTAGGCAGGTTAGAAAGGAAATGGAGAGAAATTTCCCCGGATATGTTTTTCAGTCAATTATTCCCCGCTGTGTTAAATTGGCTGAAGCGCCAAGTTATGGCCAAGCGATTGTTCAGTATGATTCTCGCTCTAAGGGCGCTAAGGCCTATCGACAGTTAGCTCAAGAAATTATTAAATTAGATCAATAAATGTCAATGACGTGGAAACTATTAGTTTTTTGCCAATAGAATTTGTGTTGTTGTCATTATGTATATGAAAGAGGCACTTGGCAGGGGTTTGCAATCCCTTATTCCTAAAAAACAAGAAAAAGCGCCAAAGATTTCTTCTGCTGTTAAAAAGCAGCCGCTTAAAAATAATTGGCGAAAATCTCAAAAAGAGAGTATTTTTAATGTGGAGATTGATAAAATAAGGCCTAATCCTCATCAGCCAAGGCGTGATACTAATCCAGATTCTCTTAGGGAACTGGCTGTTTCTATTAGAGAGCACGGTATTTTACAGCCTTTGCTTGTTACTAAAATTGAAAAGACAAGTGAAAGAGGCAGGCAAGTTGAGTATGAGTTAGTGGCTGGCGAGAGGCGTTGGCGGGCTGCTAAAATAGCCAAACTGCCTCATGTGCCGGTAATAATTAAAGACAGCGCAGCTCAAGAAAAGTTAGAGCTGGCCTTGGTGGAAAACATCCAACGGGAAAATCTTAATCCGATAGAAGCGGCTTTGGCCTTTCGTCAGCTGCAGGATGAGTTTAAATTAAAACATCATGAAATTGCCCAGAAAGTTGGCAAAAAGAGAACAACCATAACTAACGCTTTGCGCCTTTTGACTCTGCCAACAGAAGCGCAAGAAGCGCTGGCTTCTAGAAAAATTAATGACGGCCATGGTCGCGCTTTATTGCTTGCTAAACCACAGGCGCGAAAAGCTCTTTTAAGAGAAATTATTAATAACAAGTTAAGCGTTCGCAACGCAGAAGATAAAGCTAGAAAATTTGTCAAAACTGACAAGCCATATGCTACCGGGCCTAAAAATTCTCTTTTTAAACAAATAGAAGAAGATTTAAGGCAGGTTATCGGCCGGCGGGTTAGTATTACCAAAAGAAAAGAGGTTGGCAGCTTGATTATTGAATTTGTTGACCAAGAAGAGTTGGATAAATTAACTAAGCATTTGATGAATCTTTAATTGTCAGTAAATAAAAAAAAACCGGAAAGGAATTTTC
This sequence comes from uncultured Candidatus Saccharibacteria bacterium, assembly GCA_964420115.1. Lineage (GTDB taxonomy): Bacteria > Patescibacteriota > Minisyncoccia > Portnoybacterales > UBA2143 > CAYQQO01. Next base: position 6,318 of record CAYQQO010000029.1, read on the forward strand.
TGGTTTTTTGTTTTTTTAATTATTCTTGTGCCAACTTCTTATTCTGTGTTTGGCTTGGTTTGTTTTAACAAATTGGAGCCAGTCGCGGTTAGGTTTTTTGTCTTTTTGAGTAATAATTTCAATAACTTGTCCGTTTTGCAGGGGTTGTGACAAAGTGGAAAGCTTGCCGTCAATTTTTGCCCCACTGCACTGGTCGCCAATATCGCTATGTATATTATAGGCAAAATCAACAGGCGTGGCTCCTTCAGGCAGGTCAATAATGTCTCCTTTGGGGGTAAAAACAAAAATACGGTCTTTTAAGAAATCAATTTTTAATGAATCAAGAAATTCCTGCGGGGAGGAAAATTGTTCTTTTTGCCATTCGCGCAATTGTTCTATCCACGCAATTTCTTTTAATGTTTCTTTGCTTGGAGTTTCTTTAAAAATTTTGCCTTTAAAATAATTTTTAAGGCTTCTTTTCTCGCTATAATGCCAGTGCGCGGCAATACCGCGCTCTGCTTCTTCGTGTATTTCCGGCGTCCTTATTTGGATTTCAGTGATTTTGCCTCCATCGCAAAAAACAGTCGTATGTAAAGATCGGTAGCCATTAGGCTTGGGTATGGCAATATAGTCTTTGATCCTGCCGATTAACGGCTTCCATTGTTTATGGATAATTCCTAAGGCGGCGTAACAGCTTTCAATATCAGGGACAATTATTCTTAAAGCAACTAAATCATAAATTTTATGCCAATCATAGTCGTAGCGGAGAAGTTTTTTGTACAAGCTGTAATAATGTTTTGTTCGGGCATGAATTTCAATTACTTTAATTCCCTTTTTAGCTAGTATTTTTCTTAGCTTAGGAGTAATTTTATCTAATTGTTTTTGCCCGCTTACAAATTTATCTTGAACTTGACTGGTAATTTCTTTATATTCTTTTGGATAAACATACGAGAAGGATAAGTCTTCCAAATAGCCTTTTAATTCACCAATGCCTAAACGGTGAGCTAAAGGAGCATAAATTTCTAAAACGGCTGAAGCAAGCCGTTTTTGTTTTTCCGGAGGAAGAGCATAAAGAGTTTTCATGTTATGGAGCTGATCAGCCAATTTTATCAGAATGACCCGGATGTCTTTAGCCATAGCGAGAAAAATTTTACGCAAATTTTCCATCTGCTTAACTTTTTCTCTGTCTTTGTGCTCGTATTTAATTTTTTCTATAAAGGTGATTCCTTCAACTAAAAAGGCGATTTCGTCGCCAAATTCTTTTTTTATTTCTTCAAGTTTTACCGGAGTATATTCCAAAACATCATGCAATAAACCAGCCGCTAAGGAGGCAGCGTCTAATTTGAGATCGGCTAAAACATAAGCTGTTTCCATGAGATGGTCTAGGCGGGTATCTCCATTTGATCTTAATTGTCCCTGATGCGCTTTTTCAACAAACTGGTAGGCCCGCTCAATGATTTTAGTGTCAGCTTCAGGACGAGCCTGTTTAAATTTATTTATGACTTTTTTAATAGTCATGTTTTTAATTATATTAGAAATTTGTTCTTTGGCAAGAGACCTGTTTGTGTTTTTTGAAAGCTGCATAAGTTCACATACATATTGGACTCTTTAAGGGTCTGAATATGTATGCAGA
>CAYQQO010000030.1:0-7818 GCA_964420115.1 uncultured Candidatus Saccharibacteria bacterium
ATACGACACATTGCTGAAAGCTAACTAGTGACATTTTAACTGAAAGCCAACATTTTAGTTGACAAAAAACTTTGTTCGTTGTAAAAGCAAGCATGGCTTGGTTCTTTGAAAATAGTAAATAAGAGAGATAAGGAGGGATGGCAATGAGCGGGAAAAAGGAGCTTTATCTGGTCGGGCAAAAAGAAGAGACGGAAGAAGGGGTTTATGGTTACGACAAACCAATTTTTTCCAGCGTTCAAATGTTTGAGATTTTTAGAAGGGCAAAGGATATTGCTTCTTTTGACGTCAGTGTTTTAATTACCGGGGAAAGCGGAGTCGGCAAAGGTGTTTTAGCTCGTTTTATCCATCGCCACAGCAAGAGAAGGGGCCAGTTGATTGTTTTGAATTCCGCCGCTTTACCAGAAGCGCTCGTGGAATCAGAATTATTTGGCCATATAAAGGGGACTTTTACTAATGCTGTCAACGACCGGATCGGCTATTTTGAGGCGGCTTGCGAAGGGACTCTTTTTATGGATGAGATTGGTGATATGCCTTTGACCGCGCAAGCAAAAATTCTTTCAGCGATAGAAGATAAAGAATTTTATCGGCTTGGATCGCGGCAAAAAACAAAGGTGGATGTTCGGCTGGTCAGCGCTTCTAACCAGCGTCTTGAAGAATTGATAAAAGCCAAGAAATTCCGGAGAGATCTCTTTTACCGGCTGGCCAATGTGCATTTTCATATACCATCCTTGAGAGAAAGAAAGGAGGATATAGCGGTTTTGGCCGAATACTTCATCAAGAAAACTTGTTTAGAATTCGGCAGGACGGCAGTTGGTCTTTCAAAGCAGGCGCGGGATTATCTTTCGGACTATTCTTGGCCGGGCAATGTTAGGGAAATAGGGAGCTTGGTAAAAGAAGCGGTTCTTTTGTGCAGGGGCAATGTTCTGGAGGCAGAAGATTTCCACTTTGTTTCTTTGCCGCTCAGCAGGGAAAATTCTATTGATTTTAGCGGGGCTGGGAGCAATCTCGGCGTTTCAGGAAAAGACATCGGCGAATCTGACTTAGCGGACGACTATTCGGCTATAAAGATGATGGAAAAAAAGATGTTGATTGGGGCGCTTGAGGAAAACGACTGGGTCCAAAAGAAGGCTGCTAAACAGCTTGGTATCTCTCCTCGCGTAATGTGCTACAGGGTTGGAAGATACCAAATTGAGCATCCCAGAGGCGCTTGGAAGAAAAGAGAGAAGATTGGGGGCAAAAAAAGAAAAAGCCCGCGGCTGTTAAGTCAAGCCGCGGAGAAGAGGGAAAAAGAGATGCTGATTGAATTGCTTAAAAAAGCCAACTGGAACCAGTCTAAAGCGGCCCGGTTGGCAGATATCGCCCAGTCAACAATGAGAAGCAAGATTAAAAGATACCAAATTAAGCATCCCAGAGGCGCTTGGGGAAAAGGAGGGGGTTAAAAGAAGAGCAGATAGAATGTTCTTTGAAAATAGCCTCTCTTTTTTGCGGGATAAGAAAGAGAGGTTTTTTCTTTAATCAGCTGTCTTGACTATTGATTTCTTGATTTGGTAAAATTAAAAAAGAAAAAAAGACTAATAAGTTCTTTGAAATTAAAAAATCAAGATAAGAAAAGGAGGGAAGAAAATGAAAGCGCTAAAGAGTGTGTTTTGTTTGGGATTTGTTTTGTTCCTTTGTTGTTTGGCTGAAGCAGAGGCTGGGACTTTATATGTTGCTTGGGACGCCAACACGGAAGCTGATTTAGAGGATTATATGGTTTATATTTCAACTACACATGAAAAGGCGGTTCAGAAACAAGGAGATATAGCAAGTTTTCCTACGACCCGGACGTCTTTCTGTTATTCTATTTCTGATATATACGATGTTTTTTTTGTGGGTGTGAGCGCTCGTGATTTCTCTGGCAATGAGTCTGGTGTCACTGTTGGTTTTGTTTTGAGGAGAAACATCTATGGGGCGTATAACGACGGGACGAGTTACACCGAAGCAAGGGTTGACGGTCAGGACTTAACTACTTTAGGAGTCTATTTCGGAGAGTTTGTAACTCACGAAAATGTTGATTCTATTGATTGTGATCAGGATTTTGAGCTTGTTCTTTCTACTTATAAGCAAAAATGTGATCTGGATTACAACGGCCGTATTGATGGTTTTGATTTAATTGAGCTCGGGCTTGGCTTTGGTAAAAGCGCGGCTCAGTGAAAAAAGGAGGACGAGATGACATGGAAATATATTATCTATATATGGCTTTTTCTTTTATACGGGGACAGAGTTAGTTTTAATCCTGAAATAATCCAAGCGGCTCCCTACGAGAGTTTTTCTGTGTCTTTGGACATTAACGCTTCTTCTAACATCTTTGGCATTTCTTTTGATCTTTATTTTGATCCCGAATTGGTTCATTTTTTCTCTGCCGAAGAAGGGGAGTTCTTGTCCTATGGCGGCTGCCCAGTCTCTTTTATGGTCAGCGAAGAATCGCCGGGCCATTTGATAGTCGGGCTTAGCCGTTTGGATGATTCTTGTTTGAGTGATTTTGGCCACGGGGATTTAGTTATTTTTAATTTCCGGGCCGGCGCTAATAAGGGCAGTGGCCAGCTTTTCCTTTACAATAAGACGGTTTGCTTTTTTACCCCAAAAGGCAAAATTGTTTTTAACAACTGGGGGAAGTGGTCGCCGGCCACGATTGAAATAAAGTAGGCAATCTGCCGGCTTTGAGAAAAACAGCCTCTTGTCCTAAAAAAAGGGCAAGAGGTTTTTCGTTTAGCTTGACTATTTTATTCACGTTGTTAGAATGTTTTTATGGGGGGGCAAGGTTGTCAAATTCAAAAATATATATAAGCTTTAAGAAATGAAGCTTTAAGAAATGATTTAAAAAAAGAAAATGATTAAAAAAAGAAGTGATATTTTTATTATTTTGTTTTGTCTTTTGTTTGCTTTTTTCCAATTTTCCTCTGTTTTAGCCCAGACAAGCAATTTGACTGCTAGTAATGAAAGAGTTAATGCAAATAGTGAGTTCTCTCTCGTTTTAACAATTGATTCTGTTTCTGATTTATTCGGGGTAGCTTTTGATTTGGATTTTGATCCTTCTTTAGTCAGTTATATTGACGTTGATGAGGGGACTTTTTTATCAGAGGGCTGTCAAACTTCTTTGATGACAGCAGAGAATCCCCCCGGTAAATTAATTGTCGGCCTTACTCGTTTAGGTTCTTCTTGCGGCGGTGTTTCCGGCTCCGGCGCTTTAATGACTTTTCATTTTCAATCTCTTAGTCAAGAAGGAATAAGTAATTTTACTTTTTCCAATAATAGTTTGTGTATTTTATCAGGCGGCGAATGTGATTATATCACAGGGGCGTGGCAGGGGGACAGCGTGATAATAGCGCAAAGAGCCGGGATAGCAGATCTTAATATTGATGGCAGGGTTGATTCTTCTGATTTTAGCCAGCTTATTGGTAAATGGGATATGACTCAAGATATAACAGAAGAGGATTTTAATTATGATTTTGTTGTTGATGCAAGAGATTTGGGTGTTTTAATGAGTAATTGGACTAATTAAGCAGTTTGTTGGTTTGTTAGCGGACTGTCGCGCCCGTAGCAGTAATAAAGGTATTTTTTAGAAATTGAATATAAATATGAATAAGAAAATATTAGCAATATTTATATTATTAATACCACTTTTCTTTTTATTGGTTAGTAATTCCCTTGCCCAGACAACTCAACTGGGGCCAAGCAGTCAAGTGGTTGATTTTGATACCGGGTTTAATTTAACTCTTAATGTTGATTCTGTTTCTGATTTATTTAGCGTTTCTTTTGATTTGAATTTTGATCCTTCTTTAGTCAGTTATGTTAGCGTTGAAAAAGAAGACTTTTTATCCAGTGGTTGTCCAGTCACTCTATTGGCTGACGAGGTATCTCCCGGCAAGTTGGTTGTCGGCCTTACTCGTTTAGGTTCTTCTTGCGGCGGTGTTTCCGGCTCCGGCGCTTTAATGACTTTTCATTTTCAATCTCTTAGTCAAGAAGGAATAAGTAATTTTACTTTTTCCAATAATAGTTTGTGTATTCTTGAAAACTCCAGTTGTAATTTTATCAAAGGGGATTGGCTGTCTGCAGAAGTTATGGTTGGCCGTGGAGAGCAGGAAAGCGATTCTCTTGTTTTAGAACCCCTTGGCAACTATCAATATCGTCTTAAAGCCAACATAGGTTCTTATTCCAATATTGATATCAATGACGCTTATATTATCGGTTGGCAGGGAGATTGGCAGAATTTAATACCTATGGACAAAGGCGCTGAATTGGGCTGGGCAGAAGTAGTTCTTTCAGCCGAGAAAGAAGGCCTTCAGAAGTTTTGTATAACGAACAGTTCAAAAACAGAATGGTTCTGGGTGAATATTGTTGACCACCAACTGATTATTCCTTCTTTATGGACTGATAAAGGGGCTGGCCAAGAAGATAAGGTCTTTGCTTTTTGGGCAGACGGCCCTTCATCTTTTAGTTATATTAATGGTTCGTTGATAGATGAAACTTTATCATTAGAACCCCTTGGCAACTATCAATATCGTCTTAAAGCCAACATAGGTTCTTATTCCAATATTGATATCAATGACGCTTATATTATCGGTTGGCAGGGAGATTGGCAGAATTTAATACCTATGGACAAAGGCGCTGAATTGGGCTGGGCAGAAGTAGTTCTTTCAGCCGAGAAAGAAGGCCTTCAGAAGTTTTGTATAACGAACAGTTCAAAAACAGAATGGTTCTGGGTGAATATTGTTGACCACCAACTGATTATTCCTTCTTTATGGACTGATAAAGGGGCTGGCCAAGAAGATCTTTTAATGGCTTTTATTGTTGACAGCGCAGATGCCTTTAAGTATATTAACGGATCGTTAGTAGATTAAATTAATATAATTTTTAATTAATAAAAAAAAATGAAAAAAATACTATTTTTTATTATTACCATAAGCTTCTTTTACGGACTTCCTGTTTTTGCTCAAACAGTTAGTTTGGCCCCCAGCAGTGTAGAGAATGGGTTTGATTCTGATTTTTCTCTTGATTTAAATATATCTTCTGTGTCTGACTTATTTGGGGTAGCTTTTGATTTGGATTTTGATTCTTCTTTAATAACTTTTATCAGCGAAGAAGAGGGAGCCTTTTTATCAAATGGCTGTCAAACATCTTTGATGACATCGCCAAACACGCCCGGCAAACTGATTGTTGGCTTAACGAGATTAGGCGCTTCCTGCGGCGGGGTGTCTGGTTCAGGAAAATTAATGACTTTTAATTTTAAAACATTGCAGTCAGCCGGCAGTAGTAATTTGTCCTTTTCTAATAATTCACTTTGTCTTCTTTCTGGTGGAGAATGTGATTATATAACTGGCAGTTGGACGGGAGCAAGCGTCAGCGTTAGCGCTCCGGTTACCGATGATGTGGAGACTCCAGGTGTTCCGACTAATCTTTCGGCCCAAGTTATTTCTTCTACCAAAATTAATCTTTCTTGGTCAGCGGCAAGCGACAATATCGCAGTGGCTGGCTATCGTATCTATAGAAACGGCAGTCTAATTGCGACAACAGCTAATACCTCTTATCCCAATACAGGTTTAATCCCTTCCACTAATTATACTTATACTGTTGCCGCTTACGACGCAGCTGGCAACATCAGTAATCAGTCGTCTTCTGTTTCCGCCGCTACTAACAGCGAATCAGACATATTGCCAGATGAGGGCGGCGGAGACGAAACACCTTCTGTTAACAGTGCGCCGGTGGGGTATTTGGATTCAGCTGATCAAAATCATGCCAGCGGATGGGTTTATGATGCTGACGCTGGCAACGAAGCAATTAAAGTCCATATCTATATTGATAATGAATTTAAGGTGGAAATAAAAGCTAATTTACCAAGGCCTGATGTTGTCGGAGCTTTGAATGGTCAGGTCAAAAATGCATCGCATGGTTTTCATGTTTCTTATGATTTGCCAAGTTTATCAGCAGGGAGTCATACAATAAATGTTTACGCTATTAATGAGCCAGCCGGAGTTAATCCTGAATTGATTGGTTCTCCCAAAACAATAACTGTTGGTGGGCCTGGTCAGGGGGATGATAGCCCGGAAGATAGCTCGCCTGATGATGGGTTATCTTTGCCTTATCCTAACGGTTCTCTAATAACTTCTTCAAGTGACGATAAAATATATTTTATCGTCAACAACCGAAAAAGATGGATAACCAATCCCGATGTCTTTATTTCTTATGGGTTTGCTTCTGAGAGTCAGGTGGTTGTTGACCAATCAGTTCTTGATCAATATGAGTTTGGCCCTGATGTTAGCCAGTTGTCTTTGCCAGAAGGCAGATTGATCAAGGCTAAGGGTGATTTTCGTGTATACGTCATTAAACCTCCTTACAAGCGGCATATTTTTAACCCGGCTGTTTTTAGTATGTATCAGCATTTTAGTTGGGACGATATTATTGAGGTAGATAAAGATATTGTTGATTCATATATTACTTCTGATATTTACCGCGCTTCTGACGATCCGCGCGTCTATTCGCTTGAAGAGGTAGACGAAGCAAACGGTGTCGCTGTTAAGCATCATATTAATATGACAGCGGAGCAGTTTGCCAATAAGGGGTACCGCTGGGAGCAGGTTTTTATTGTTAATCCTCAAGAAAGGGATTATTACCAGACAGGGAACGACCTTATTTTTAATAATTAGTTGTTGTCAATCATTTAAAATGTCGCCCTTATCTTTCATCAAAATGTCGTCTGAAAGAAAAAAACAAAAGCAATTTTAATTAATTAATTTTAAATTCTTCAAGGAATTTATCTTCAGTATAGACTCGTATTCTATGGTCTGGATTAAGAGCTAAGGTAACTTTCATTCCCCAGAGCGGTTCTTTACTTTTCAGATAGTATTGCTTACCATTAAGACTAAAGGAATTGTATTTATCTATCTTTCTTTCAACCCTGAGAGAAAAGATGTAATTCAAGTCTTCCTTTCCAGAGAGAGGCCTAAAGCCATTTGGCTCAAACCTCTCTTTTGGTTTAGATCCCGTCATCCGGTTAATATGATTCTGGTTATACCAATCAACCCATTCCTTGAATTCTTTGTTTAATTCTTTAAAGTTTCTTGCTTTCATTTCGGGGATAAATCTGTCTTGAATAAATCTGAATAATCTTTCGATCTTGCCCTTGCAAAAGGCCTGATAAGGCGGATGATTAACCAAAGCAATATTTAATTCCCTTAAGGCTCTTTTAATCTCGGTTTCGTAGTTCTTATCTGTCCGATAACTGCTGTAATTGCTTCTTTTGTTGCGAATCACCCTGAATTTAGAATCGTTATCAGCGTAGATGACGGCTGGCAGGCCGTATTGCTCAATTACTTGCCTTAAAACAACCATATTGTTCCAAGTTGTGTCCTGTTTAGCCCAGTCAAAAGCTAAGATAGTCCGAGAATAGTCATCAAGAATTAAGATTAATTTAGCTTTATTCCCATTTAGCCAATATCCTTCTGTAGTGTCTATTTGAACCAGATGGCCAAATCTCCCAGCCTCAAATTTTTTAAAGTATCTTTTTTCAAGCTTTACCTCCTGATAGATGTTATTCTCGATTCTGATTCTTCTAACCGTGGCCGGACTAACTGAAACGCCTTTTTCTTGAAGCAAGTCTTTAATAGCCGGATTAGATCTTTGAGGTTTCTGTTTATGAAGGAGAATTACCTTTTTCCGAAGATCATTTCTTCTATTCCAGCCGCCTTTGGTTTTAGGCAAAAGAGAATTTGGATTTCAGCTATTAATTCTTAGTCTTTTTAATAGCCTTTGAACCTGGCGAACGGACAACTCTAGATTAGC
>CAYQQO010000031.1:0-3348 GCA_964420115.1 uncultured Candidatus Saccharibacteria bacterium
GTTAAAGCTACCTCTACCTTTGAATCAGCCACCACCATCCAGAACACACTGACAGTAGGTCAAGGATCTACCACCCTATCAATAGACACAGAGGGTAATCTAACTACAACAGGAAATGTTACAACTCAAGGCAACCTTCAAGTTACAGGAGATCTGACTGTAACCGGAGCTCAAACATATTCAGGTGCTGCTTCCTTCATAACAGATACAGCCCCTCAACTAAAAGTCGGCTATGATGACTCAAACTACACAACCCAGACAATTACCTCCTCTGGTGGTGTTACCTTCGATGCTGTAGGAACTTCCCCTGCCTTCACTCTAGCTGATTCTACTACCATTGAAGGCCAGACAACAGTCTCACCCCCACAAGAGGGAACTACAGCACTCATTGTCAGAGGTAAAACCCAGACAACCAACTTTCAGATGACAGACGGTTCATCTGCAGGATACATTCTAACCTCTGATGCATCTGGTAACGCATCCTGGGCCAACCTGTCTTCCACAGCAGGACCTTGGACATTATCATCCAACAACCTTTACCCAGATGATACAGCCTACAACCTAGCTCTAGGTGCTACAGATGCAGGTACAGCTAAACTATACGTTTCAGGCAACGTTGGCTTTGGAGACACGACACCTGACTATCCTTTTGAAATACTAAACACCACAACACCTCAGTTTGCTATCTCCTATGACGACGGTACAGACTACTCAACCTTCCAGGTAGATGACGACGGTAAACTGACCATCATAACATCTGGTGGTGAGATAGACATCTCAAATGAAAACCTAACTACAACAGGCACCATAACAACAAACACACTAACAGATGGCACAGCTTCTTTAACAGGAGGAGCTTTGTCTTCTCTAACAGACTTTACGGTAGACAACATCAACATTAACTCAAACACCATTACTACAACATCAGGAGACCTAACTATTACAGCAGCAGGAGGAGACATTGATTTAAATGATGAGAACCTGGCCACAACAGGCACTATCCAAGCTGAACAACTAACATCTACAAATGATCTAACAATGCAAGGACATCTGTTTACACTCGGTAATAATACAGCCACAGACATAGTTTTATCTTTTGATGGCTCAGCTAATGATGCAACAATGACTTTCGATGAATCAGCAGACGAGTTTGACTTTGGAGATGCAGCTTTAATCACAACAGGAACCATAACTGGAGGAACTCTAACTGACGGAACAGCCTCTTTAACAAGCGGCAATCTTTCCTTGGGAGATGGAAATTGGATCGGAACGGCTTTTGACCGGGAACGAATTGTCTTTGACTCTACGCAGGAAGATATCGCTTTCATGGGAGGCTATGTCGGTGTCGGAACGATGGAACCGAGTTATCGATTACATGTGCCCTGGCTATCGGGAGATACAACGACGACAGCATATTTTGGAAGCAATGACAGTGATAACGACCAAACCGCTTTACATGCATACTCATATGGCGGTCGTGGGATTTTAGCTCAAAGCGTCACAGGTCCTTATGCCTTAGAGGTTAAAGGAGGCAATTCTACTTCTCTGCGTGTGGATGCTCTGCAAAACGCCATTGCCGGAGAATTCCTGATGAGGCCCAATTCAACGGATACGGAGGTTGAAATGCTCAAGCTCTCCCGCAGAGTCCATAATGCAGCAGGAGCCAACGGAATAGGCGCTACCATCGATTGGCATCTTGAAGATGCAAATGATGATGATGAATTAGCAGGGAGAATTTCCAATCTTCTGACTAATGCCACGAACGGCTCTGAAGCATCAGCCTTAACTTTCTGGACGAGAACTGGCGGCGGTGCCATCCAGGAACAGATCAGGATTAATGGAAACGGTAACGTCGGTGTCGGAACGACGGGACCTGATAAAAAACTAGAGATAAATACAGGAAATAGCGCAGACGGACTGCGTTTGACATATAACGATTCTGACGGTTCGGCGACCACTTATTCGGACTTTACAATAAATTCGGATGGCAATTTAACAATTACCGCATCTGGAGGTAACATATCTTTTGATAATGACAATGTTACGTCAACGGGACTTGGAACTTTTGACGGTATCCGCATTAAAGGAACACAAGGGCTTACATCGCTTTCGGATGATTTCATAACAAATGGAACTTTTGATTCCGACTCTGACTGGACAAAGGGAGATGGCTGGTCCATATCGGGAGGAACGGCCAACTTTACGGCAGGAACCTATGAGGCAACCCTTGAGCCAAATCCCGCATTAAATATTACGGCAGGAAAATATTATTATTACTCTTTTGATTGGGGCGGGGATTCCTTTGATCCGCTGAACATTTCCATAGGAAATACTACAAATAGTTGGGACCCTTTTGACGGAGGCAGCAAAACAGGCTATTTAAAGGCTTCAAATACTGATAATTTAAAGTTTTATTTTTCTGATGCCGCAGGTGGCGGGACAGAGACAATTGATAATGTGGTTGTTAAGTTAGTGCCGGATATAAGTGGAGGAACGATTGAGGGCGTAGCAATAAAAGGGATAAGTGCGACTCTTACAGGAGTAGATTCGGCTGCTTTTGGGACCTCAAATGTCTCGGGAGATTTTTCAGTTGGTTTTGGCAGTTCAACTGTATCAGGAAATTATGCATCCGGAATAGGTGCCGGAACAGCAAGTGGTAATTACTCATTAGCTGGGGCAGGCGGAACAGCAAGTGGAACAAGGTCATTTTCATGGGGGCAGTTATCTTCTGCAACAAAAGACCATTCCATCGCAATAGGTTATAACGCAGATGCTACCGTAGAAGATGCTATAGCATTGGGTGATAGTGTTGACGCTACAGCATCTCATGCAATAGCTATAGGGCAATCTTTCTCAAACTCCACTGCATCTTCTGTATCCCTCGGAATAATATCTGAACAGTTCAGAGTAGCGTTTGGTTCAATCCATATACCTCAAGATAATATGAAATTGTATTACGGTGCCGGTGACGATGCGAGCATCTATTACGATGGAACAAATATGATTATAAATCCTAAAGAGGTCGGGACCGGAGTGCTGAATATTGCAGGCACGCTGAGGGTTGATACCCTAGCTTCGGCTTCCGCCACTCACGTCTGTCGCGACGGAAACAACGATTTGTCAACCTGTTCAGCCGATATCTCAGAATATGTCCCAACAACAGCAGAAGTCACCACAGGCGACGTAGTTGTAGTAAGCAGAGACAAAACAAACACAGTAGAAGACCAAACAGCACCTTTCATGCTTGAAAAGTCCCAAGAACCTTATCAAGACACACTTATTGGGGTAATAGCTGACGTTGTAGCAGGAGCCTCTCTGGGTAACAAGCCAGCAGACCACTACAAGCCT
>CAYQQO010000031.1:3448-5526 GCA_964420115.1 uncultured Candidatus Saccharibacteria bacterium
TGGGTGACCAATCTACCTTACCTCAACCCGCTTCTGCTATAACTTCTGTAAAACAGTCTTTGACCTCTCTGGGAATAACAATTGAAGCGGGAATTGCTAAAGTGAAAGAATTGGTTACAGAAAAATTAACTGCCAGGATCGCCGTGATCCAGAAACTACAAATGGTAGACCAGAGAACAGGGGATATGTACTGTACTTGGATTGAAAACGGAGAATGGAAAAAAGTAAGGGGCAATTGTGACACAATAGAGTTTGGAACAGAGGCAGCGGATATTACAGGCTGTATGGATCCTTCAGCTACAAATTATAACCCAGACGCTACAAAAGAAAACGGCTCTTGTGAATACGAGACAGTTGAGTTTGATCTGAATGTTTCAACAAGCACTTTAAATATGGAAGCTGTTGAGTTCTCAACCTCACCTGCATCTGCTGTATTCAACGTAATGGGAACTAACTGGCAGAGCTCTATTGAATACACAACACCATCTATCACAGGAATTAACTGGTTGAATCTCACACCTACTGAAGCTGAAACACCAGCTACAGTTAAAGCTGAGGCAGATTCAAGCGCCTTAAATGCAGGTAGCTACTTTAGTAAAATAATAATAATCTCCGAAGATAAATCGAAGGAAATTCGGGTCAATTTAGTCGTCAGGAAAAAATAACTGTCGTGAAAGTGTTATAAGCGATCCCATTAACAGTAAAAATAATATGATTCAAATCAATAAAACAAACCACATTTGGGATAAGTCACATGTCTATTTTATTTGCTCATTAATCGTCCTTATCCTCTTCTCTATCTGGCTCTTATACTATCTGTATTTTTTTGACCTTCCGGAACCTCACATTGATAATAATGCTGATGAAATCACAGTAATAAGACACTACCAACTCATCAGAACCCAAACCGAGCAGTTGCACCAATTAAGAAAAGACAAACAATCCTTCTCGCGGGAAGAGATTGCAGATCAGATAAACACGTTGCGCAAACTTCGTGACAAATAATAAATTAATAAAAGGCGCAAGCGAATCATGTAGAAACCATGTTCCTGCATTTAGGCTTGGACCTCAACAACCGCTATGAATAAAAATATTTCTTCTCGTCGCATCTCATTGATCCTTTGTTCTTTGGTTTTCTGTTTTGCGGCAGCTATGTACGTTGTCGCTTGGACAGAACCGTCGCAAGGTCCGCCGTCAGACAATATTGCAGCGCCAATAAATATTGGCGATGTCACACAATATAAAAGTGGCGCCTTGGGCATCAAAGGTGTCTTTGAGACAGACACGGAAACCCATCTGGCTGTTTCAGGTGGTAACGTAGGGATTGGGGATACCTCCCCGGATTCCGGAACAGGGGGACAATTAAAATTAGATGTAGAAGGACCGATTGGCGCGACAAAATATTGTGATGAAAATGGCAATCATTGTACTGTTGCCGGCGAATTATTTGGAGGACTTGGCGCTTGGGAAAATAAATCATTCAACACCGTCTATCATGCGTCGACAGATGGCCTTGTCATAGCTTGGATAGATTATTCAAGCTGGCCGGAAATGTACGGCTATACTGGTAAAGATGAGTGGAGAGTTAGATATAACAATCCCTCGGTCCTTAGGCTGCGTGAAGGACCTGACGACGACGGAGCACGTCGTCAATCAATAACCCTGCCTGTTCGAAGAGGTGATTACTGGAAAATCAGATTGACCGGTTCTGCTTCCGATAGTGGACTTTTTTGGATTCCTCTTTCTGTAAAAGCAGGATCATGTCCTTCTGAAACTGTAGAAATTTATAACGGTCTTTGTATTGATGATCACTGGCGCAGCGCAGCGACAATGCCGATTGCGGCGGATAACTGCTATTTTCAGGGAGGTCATGTCTGTACCTATGGGGAATTAACAGCCGCCTGCAAAAACGCCGTCGCTGGTTGCGGAGCCGGGGATGTTAATGGAAAATGGATCGGAAATGTTTGTGGAGATGATTGCGCTTTGTGCGGAAATGGCGTAGATAGCTGCGATAACTTTGAAGGAACGTGTGACAAAGACGATAATCGTCAGTATAAATGCTGTTACGGCAGCGTAGG
>CAYQQO010000031.1:5626-7768 GCA_964420115.1 uncultured Candidatus Saccharibacteria bacterium
TGATGGTTAAATCATTTCCAAGAAGTGCGAAAATTGCCCTCTTCTTTGTCATCGTCCCGCTGGCCATAACGATCGGTGTCTTTGTTTTTTCAGGTCCAAGTACAGCTCAAAATTCCAATAATCTGGATTATCTCGATATAATATCTACGGATAAAGCCCCTTCCGAAATGACTATAACGCAACTGAGGGAGAAAATAGACCAGATAAAGCAAGCCATACACCGACTCCAAATGCTCCTTCAAGCCATGCCGTCATCTAAACAACCACTAAGCATATCGAAAATACCTCCAGACTACACCTTCGATAATGACCTACGATATGGCACCTCAAGCAATGAGGTCGTTTACCTCCAGGTGATGTTAAATCAGGCCCCTGGGACACGGGTAGCTGAGTCAGGATGGGGATCTTTAGGCCAAGAGTCAATGTACTTTGGACAAAAAACCTTAGCCGCCGTAAAAAAATTCCAAGAAAAATATAAAGAAGATATATTGTCGCCCTACCACCTAAACCACGGTACCGGCTATGTAGGACAAACCACACGGCAGAAGCTTAACGAGCTGCTTGCTGTCTATAGAACGCCGGCGGCAACTCCACAACCACCGGAAGATCGGGAAGATCAAAAAACCGAACAGCCGATAGAGGAGCAAGAAGAGGAGAAAAAGAATCAGACAACAGATCCGTTCCGCCCTCAGTGGCAAGACAACGTAATTAAAGATACCGAAAAAATACCGGACGCAAGTTCGAGCTCATCGAGTCAGGACAATGCAACACCTAAAACACTGACAGTTGAACTTAAAGTCATGTCTCCATACTCAACCGCCTGGACAAACGAAGTAACGGGGCAGGCCCCTTTAAACAATGTGTCTCTTTTAGCGACCGTTTTCGGTACAGCCGCGGGTGATATAAATTATCTGTTCGACTGTGAAAACGATGGATCTTGGGATGCAACCTATCAGCGTATCTCTTCGCAAATGAAAAGCTTTAAGCCGGGATGTTCCTATCAAACCGGCGGGATCTATACCGCCAAGGTCAGAGTCCAAAGAAACGGTCTTTATGCTGAAGATACAGCTATCATAACCGTAGAATCTCAGGGCAAATCCGTTTGCGGGAACAATGTCATAGAAGAAGGCGAGGTCTGTGACGGCACCAGCCTCAACAGTCAGACCTGCCAGACGCAAGGTTATGAACAAGGAACCCTCACATGTGCTTTAGACTGTTTAAGCTTCAACACGAACTTATGTTTGCCTCCAGAACAAACAAACACTCCTCCACTTTTAAACGCAATCGGCGACAAAACAATCAACGAAGGAAACACCCTGAGCTTTCTTGTCACCGCTCACGATCCCGAGGACGACTACCTGACTTACTCTGCTCAGAACGGTCCTACAGGTTCAACTTTCCGTAACCAAACCTTTACTTTTACACCGACTTTTCAACAAGCAGGGACTTATACCGTCACCTTTACCGTTTCTGACGGCGAATACACAGATTCAGACACCATTACCATCACGGTTAACGATGTCTGTCAACCGGATACATGTGCAAGTTTAGGCCATGAATGTGGCACTTATTCAGATGGTTGCTCCGCAACCATCGATTGCGGCACGTGTGATAGCGGCTATCAGTGTCAATCTGGAACCTGTATAGCGCGTGCTGTCTGCGGAGACGGCACGTGTAACGGCTCAGAAACTTGTGACAGCTGTCCTGATGACTGTGGCAGTTGCCCTACACTTCAGGGAGATTACTATGTGGCCATGAACGATCCGGCTTGTTCGGATGCAGGGCCGGGCACCCGCTTACAACCCTGGTGCACACTTGGCAGAGCTTACAGTTCATACAATGGCTCGGGACCAAAAGTCCGGGAAGGCGACACGGTATTATTTAGAGATGGAGATTATGGCACTTTTCAAGAAGATTCCCGCGATCACGGCACACCGTATTATAGAACGGACTGGATATATTATAAAGCAGCACCAGGATACAGTCCTAATTTGACATCGATATCCATTTATAATAAAGATCTCTGGGCGGCGAAGGGAGATGGTGATTCCTATTTACATATTGAGGGCTTCAATGTAGCCGACGGCGCGGTGATCGACTCGGCCAGCTATGTGAAGTTGGTGGACTGTAATATTGTTACAG
>CAYQQO010000032.1:0-6798 GCA_964420115.1 uncultured Candidatus Saccharibacteria bacterium
GAAGGCTGGCTGGTGGCTGGCTGGCTAGGCTGGCTGGCTGGGCTGGCTAACCTCAAGTCATATAAGCCATCACTCTCTTTTCTTCTGCGTCCCAATAAGCCATCACTCTCCCTTCCTCCTTCCTCCTCCGCCTCCACCTTCCTCCTTCCTCCTCCACCTCCACCTTCCACCTCCTTCCTCCTCCACCACCTTCCTCCTCCGCCTCCTCCTCCTCCTCCTCCACCACCTTCCTCCACCTCCGCCTCCAACCACCTCCACGCGCGCCTGCGGCGCGCGCATAGAGTCAAACATAGCGAGTTTGATTCTTTTTCTTTTTTTATTTAGACCCACAGCCCACCCCATACTCCCCAGAGTAGATACATTAATTAATTATTTTTACAAGCCTTTAATACAGGGGGGTTCGCGCGGTATAGAACAACAATCTTTATATATCCTTTTGCTTTTTCTTTTCTCAATGGCAGGCAGCCTCTTCATTTCCGACTTTCTTTTAGATAGCCTGCTTTTTTTTTTGGTTCTTTTTTTTATATGGGATGATTAGTATAATCCATACACCCCCCCTGTTTCTAGAAGTAGTATATTAATTAATTAATTATAAAACAATAATATTTATATATAAATACAATATTTAATTTATTACAATGGGCAGACCAAAGAAACCTTTACAGGAAAGAAAGTTCAGCATAACCCTAACTGTTCCGTTCTGGCTTTACGAATATTGGCAGGAACACGGCACAGGGAAGATTTTAGATTTATTAATTCGGGGATTATGGGCAGACGAAAACGGCGTAGACCAAGCTAAGATAAACAAGCTTGTAAACAAAATACAGGAGCTTAGCAAATGAAACCTAGCAAAGAAGCCAAACAGCTTAAAGAAGCTGAAAAAAGAGTAATGGACGCAATCTACGATAAAGTAGACAAGCTCAGAAAAAATCCAGAGTTAAAAAAACAGATGGAAAAGGAGATTCACAATGCAATGCAAAAACGCAAAGTGCCACCTAAACCAAAAAGGTAAATGTGTTAAATACATAGACAAGCAAGATTGCACAATACTCAACAACGAGGATTTAACCAAATGGCAAGCCAAATCTACAAAAAAGGAAGACGTAAGGAATACAAAATCATAGAAAACTTGCGGAAAGAGTGTAAGTATGACATTCTGCAAAGAACAGCAGGCTCACACTCACCAATAGACATAATCGCTTTAGACGCAGATAGAAAGCAAATAAGACTAATTCAAGCGAAGCCGACCAATATGCCTCTTAGAGAAAAAAATAAGCTGAAATTGAAGATTTCAGCCTTTGACGGACATTATGAAGTTATAACTGATGTAATATAGGGGTGTGAAAACAAAATGGACTTTAAAATAAGACCAAAATACCATAAATGGTATGAAGATTTAGATGTAGTCAGAACAATACCTTTTACGATTACATTGAAATTTTGGAAGTTTACCATAAAAATATGGAAAAAATGAAGCTGGATGATTGGCAAAAAGAAATCCTAGAAACTGAGGGAAACATAGTTTTACGTTCTGGTAGACAAGTAGGAAAGTCTACCATTATTTCTATTAAAGCTGCCAATTATGCATTAAAAAACTCGAACAAAACTGTGATGGTAGTAGCTGCAGTTGAAAGGCAAGCTCAATTATTATTCGAAAAAATTCTTTACGAAGTTGAATCTAGAGCAAAAACTAAAATTCTTAAAGGTAAAGACAGACCAACCAAATCAAAACTGAAACTAAAAAACGGTTCTGTGATTTATTGTTTACCTACTGGATTGAACGGACTAGGAATTAGAGGTTACACAGTAGACTTATTAATCTGTGATGAAGCTGCATTTATTCCTGAAGCTGTATTTACTGCAATCACACCAATGTTAGCAACTAGAATAGACAAACAAATCTGGCTACTATCAACACCGTTCGGTAAAAGAGGCTATTTTTATGAAGCTTTTAACAAAGACGATTTTTCAAAGTTTCACGTTTCAAGCGAAGATTGTCCAAGAATATCGCAAGATTATTTAAAGCAAGAAAAAGAAAAAATGACAGACTTGCAGTATGCTCAAGAATATCTAGGCGAATTTGTCGATGAATTAAGGCAATTCTTTCCCACCGACGTCATTGAAAAATCAATGACTTTAAAGGTAAAATCCAAATATAGTAGTTTATACCCATACTCAATAGGAGTTGATGTAGCACGTCTGGGTGGAGATGAAACTGTAATCACAACCTTACAACTGAGAGGAGATTCGTTTAATCAAGTTGATATGGAAATATCTAAAAATTGGTTAACTACAGACACAACCAGAAAAATCCTTGAACATAATAAGAAATGGAATCCTAAAAAAATTTATATTGATGATGGTGGTCTAGGTGTGGGAGTCCTTGACAACCTACTAGAAAACAACAAAACAAAAAGAAAAACTGTTGCTATCAACAATGCAAAAAGAAGTTTAGATAATGATAAAGAAGTGCAAAGAAAAATTTTTAAGGAAGACCTTTA
The DNA here is from genome assembly GCA_964420115.1 of uncultured Candidatus Saccharibacteria bacterium. Lineage (GTDB taxonomy): Bacteria > Patescibacteriota > Minisyncoccia > Portnoybacterales > UBA2143 > CAYQQO01. The sequence goes on from CAYQQO010000032.1 coordinate 2,502, forward strand.
CAATAACTTATTAAACTTAATGCTGAAAAGAAAAATTAATTTATTAGAAAGTCCAGAAGTTTTATTATCATTAAAATCTGTGCAAATGGAATATACCAACAACAAACTTAAAATTTTTGGAAATTATACGCACATCGCAGAAGCCCTAGTCAGAGCTGCGTGGTTCATTAAAGACAAACCTTTAAATATTTGGATACGTTAACATTTACTATGGCACACGAAGGAACATTCGCAACAAGCGACGAATGCACATTTAAAGCAGGAAAAGATTATGATGATTCAAACATCACAGAAGCACATATTAACGCATTATGTTATCAAGCAGAAGCAGAAATTAACGTAGCAACAAAATACAACTGGACAGATGCATATTCAGAATTAAACGAAGATGTTAAAAGAATATTATCGGAAGCTGCAAGCAACCTTGTAGCGATATATATGATAAACTTTAATATGGACATTTATCCATCAAGAATAATTGCTGAAGATATGGTTAACGTGTTAAGAGATGGCTATTTACGTTGCATTTCAATCTTGACAGAACACGCTAATGCGGAGTTTGCCAAAAATGCGTGAAGATATTAAAAGCATCAAACAGGAAATGAACCTCGACCAAAGGAACAGCATCATAAAAAAATTGCCAAGCAATTTTGAAGCTTATGTAACAAGAGTTAAAGATGGCGATACATTTGAAATTCAATACAAAGAACACAAAATTCCTGTAAGAATGAAAGATATTGCCGCAGCTGAAAAACACGAAGAAGGCGGTAAAAGAAGCCAAAGATGGTTAAAAAACCAGATTGAAAAAAAGAAAGTGCAGCTTACAATAAACCCAAAAAACCCACTTGAAAAGTGGGGCAGGTTATTAGCTACAGTTCATCACGGTGGGATTAACATAGGAGATAAAAGTAAAATGTTAGGTTACTCGATAGATTGGGATTTGAGAGAAGAAAGAAACGTGTTCAAAAAATATAGTGAACAATTAAAAGAACAAAGAAAAGGAATGATGTTAAATGTTTGATTTGTTTGCAAGAAATCCACAGTATGATGATGATGGTAACCTAGTAGTAAACCAAGTTACTTTAATAGAAAGTGGTGAATTTAGTTATGATGGTATAACTCTAGACGATAAAAATTCATTAACAAATATGTATGATAATAACCCGAATACTATGTTCCAGCTCAAACACCAAGGGGAAGGCTCAACAGGCTGGATAAAATGGGACTTTAAACACAAACAAAATTTTTTTAATATTTATGTATGGTATTGGTTAAGCCCAAGAGGCGACCCAGCAGAAATAAAACTAGAAGGAAGTAACGATAATTCCAACTGGACAACAATAGATAGTTTTTCATCTAGCACCGGCGACTCAGATGGAATTTATGGTAATCTTCTAGCAACAAACGTAACATATAGATACATAAGACTATATTTCGATATTACAAATACAACTTTAGGACAAGTTAACATTCATAATGTAAAAGGAATTACTGACGAATAAAAATGGCAAACAACGATATAAGCAACGCAACATACGGAGAAATGAGCAGTAGAGTAGACGACTACGAAGTAGACGCTCTTACATTAGACTCACCGCAAGACCAAAAGGAAACAACTTACATTAATTCTAATTGGAACAAGCAGCTAGGATATTATAAACAAATTCCTGAACTTAAAGCTGCAATCGATGCAGTAGCAAAGTGGACAGTTGGTAAAGGAATCGAAGCAGATGCTCGAACTAAATTAATGTTAGACTTAACCTTAGGTAGTGGTAAAGACACGTTTAACACCATCATAGAAAATCTAGTCAGGACATACCTAATCGGCGGAGATAGTTTTGCAGAAATTATCAGAAATGAAGAATCCGGCGAATATATGAATTTGAAACCATTAAACCCAGAACATATAAAAATTGTAGCTAACAAGCAAGGCTTAATTATAAGATACGAACAAATCAACAAACATAAAAAGAAAAACGCAAACATTATTTTTCAACCTGAAGAAATATTGCATTTGTCTAGGGACAGAGTAGGCGACGAAATTCACGGAATTAGTTTAATCGATGCTGTTGAAGATATTATTTTAATGCGTAACGAAGCAATGCAAGACCAGAAACAATTAATGCACAGATACGTCAGACCAAGAATAGCTTTTGCACTAGACACAGACGATTCTAGCGAAATTGATGCGTTCCAAGTTAAAGCTGACAAAGCAACAAATAAAGGCGAAAACTTATTCATACCTAAAGGTGCAGTAGAATACGAAATTCTTAGCGTTCCAGCAAATTCAACATTAAACCCTTTACCTTGGATAGACAGATTAAACCAGTATTTTTTTCAAGCTACAGGAGTGCCACAAATCATAGTAGGCGGCGCACAAGAAATTACTGAAGCATCAGCTAAAATTGGTTATCTGGCATTCGAACAAACAATTAAAGAACAACAGATATTTATTGAAGAAGCACTAAAAAAACAAGTAGGGCTTAAAATCAAAATGATATTCCCAGCAAGCTTAGAAAACGAAATGCTTAGCGATAGAAATAAAGCTGAAACTATGCAAGCTGCAACACCAGAAGATACAGGGACAGGACAAATAAGACCAACACAAGCAAACTCAAGGAGTGGGAACTAATGGTAGATTGGAACACACCAAAGAAAAGAATAACAAGAAGCAGACCAGCAAAAGAATACGAACTTCCTAAACCTAGAGAAGCCCAAACTCCAATTAAACAACCAGCTACAGAAGGCAAACCTGCAGGATATTATGAGGGCGGACAATCTAAAGTTCCAGAAAGTGAAAGCGAAAGATGGACAGAAGACACATTTCAAAATAGCACACCATACACAGGCGGCGGAAGCGGTTCTTTTAGTGGTGGTGGTTCTAGCCAACCATCGCAACCATCGCAACCATCGCCGCCATCATTTACGCCACCTCAGACTACAATCGATGTAGCTGAACAAAAAGGGGCAGGACAATGGATAGGAGGTAAGATAGATTTAACAAACAGAGCAAAAGCATTCAGTAACCAAATGTTTAATACAGATTTAGGCACTACAAAAAAAACACCAATGACAGGGGATGAATTAATAGAAATTGTATCTTGGCTATCCCCTGAAGCAAAAGGAGCTGGTTTAGCTGCTGGACTTGTAACCAAAACAGGCAAAGGAGCTAAATTTACATCTAAGAAAGCATATTCTGCAGTTAAAGAAATTTTTGAACGTAACCCTGTCCTAAAAGAAAAAATAAGAACACTTTCAAAGCAAGAAACAAATGACTTAATATTAAAAAATATGGATTACTTATCAGGGAAAATATCAACAACTCAAGCCGAACAAATAGCCAAATTTGGAAAAATATGGCAAAAGGTAATAACAGAACCTACTAAAGCTATCTCTATGCGTTCAGGCAAAGAACTAGTAACAACACCTACTAAAGCAATGACTATTATTGAACCTAATGCTAGAGCATTAGCCAAGATTGATAAACCAAAATTTATTGAAAGACTAAAGCAAAAAGGCGCAGATATCATAACAAATCCTAAATACAAAAAAATAATTAAAGATACAGCAGACAAACTCGTTGCAAAAAATACATTAACTAAAATCCTTAAAAAGAAAAAAACTAATGAAGATAAAATTGTAAAAAAACTTATGACTAAATTTCCACAACTATCAGAAGAAAAAGTCAGGAAACAAGTTCTCGACAAACTCTATAAAAAAGAATTAGGAGCATTGACTGGTTCAGGAGCTAGTTATGGTGGTAAAAAATCTAACTGGAAAAAATGGGCAACTGTAGGACTTATTTCAGCATTAGCTGTTAAAGAATATACAGAAGTAAACACTATGTTAGTATGGGAAGGAATGGGCGAATTAATACCTATGTTCTCGGTAAACGCCAGAGACTTACAACAAGAATTAATACACGGTGAAGATGTTAATGCTACAGATGTTAGAGAACAAGCAGAAGTCTTAAAAGAAGATTTAGAATGGACAACTAATTCAACTAGAAACTTACAAAAATCCAACCCAGCAAGTTTAGTATTTGGGGAATTTTGGAAAAGGTCTACAGAAATGTCTAGCGACCAAGCTATGTCCAGAATTGACCAAGTCATAACAGATGCAACTGATATGGAAGATAAAGAAGGCACTGGGGAAGTTTGCGAAGATGATGACGATTTAGAAGATATGTATGATATGGGCGAGTTCTGGATGGAGTTCGCTTTACAAAAACAAGAATTGCTTGACGAAATGGCAGCACAAGAAAGAGAATCACAAGCTGCATTTTGGTTAGAATATC
>CAYQQO010000033.1:0-6788 GCA_964420115.1 uncultured Candidatus Saccharibacteria bacterium
CCAGAAAAACACATATAACGGGACACTTGATGTTTCTTTTTGTGTAACTGAAGATTTGGATAACCGGGAGCTTTATATAGTGGTTGCACTGGGAATTTTAGCCCTAGTTTTCCTTCTAGTGTCGGTTAAAAGCGAGGACAGATTAGGTCTACAATATCTATTCTTAGGATTATCTATGTTAATGGTTTTGGCCATAGCTGGGTTTATGATATATATAACCGACGCAGCGACCTCGGGAATAGTTAATGGAGTTTATACAGCAGTGAGTTATGGCCTGATATTATTCTTCTTCCTTATGATAGTTAAAATAATTTATGGTGTTTATGATGCCTGGAAAGGTTAGAAAAATTTTTTATATGGAGGAAGGTGAATATATATATGGTAAATCCGTATCAGAAGGCAGCTCAGAAGAAAACCAGTAGAGGAACATACGACCCTATTGTGGGGGTTTATACACCGCCTTCTGGAGAGGGAAAGCAGTCTATGGCTCCGGAAGACGTTCCTGAAGAAACTGATATAAAAATTGATGTTGAAGCCCAGAAGGATGTAAGAGAATTCAGGTCAGGCGGCGCCCGGCTTGGTGGCGGCACATCAACTGTTTCTGAGTCCGTAAAAACTACACCAGCTGAGCCTGAAAAAACAGCGGTGGAAAAGGAATTGGAAGCTGCTGAAAAGCCCGAGCAAGAATTTGTAAAGCAGTTTGGTGAGGGCGGTGAACTGGAATCAGTGCGGGAAATAGACACAGGAAGGCAGTACATAGTAACCCAGGGTCGAGTAACAGCAGTCAGAGACCCGGCGACTCAGACAACTTATTCTGTTGATGCTTTAGAAAGGGCAAGGGAGAGAGCAGAAGCAAGGCGGCCTGAGATTGAACAGTCTACTACATTACAGGGAGCACTGAGTGCAAGGCCTGTAAGTATAAAAAAGCCGGAACAGTTACCCGGACAAACACAAATTACAGCCGATAAAATTGACATACTTGGGACCAATGGTTTAACCCCACAAAGAAAACGGGCACGGTTTGACGTTCCCATGAAAGAAAGAGATATTTTTGGAATGTTGGCACCGGAAAATATATCAGATACTTTCACAACGCTTGGAATATCCAGTGCGCAGGAGCAACGGAAAACAGATTTATTAGGCAGAACCGGGCAGGAGCTTACATATTCAGTTACTCAGCTGGGCCTTGGAGCAAAGGGGGCCTTGATTGATTTCCCCATAAATTTATTCACTGACCCCATTGATACAACCAAATCACTGGTTACCCCGCCAACTGTGGGGGAGCAGAGATTTTTAAGGGGAGCATTCGGTAGATACGGGGGCGGACTACAACTTGTTGGGGCCTTAGCTGCTACTGCCGGTCTTGGCGGACTTGCAGGTAGGGTTTTCAGGCCAAAAACAACGGGTGTCTCCATAAGTTTGGGTAAGGTCAAAGGCGAACTACAGGTACAGGGAGCACGTGCGGCCGGAGTAGGAGAAGTTGGCGGTAAGGTTTTAGTAGAACAGAAAACATTATTTTTTCCTAAGGAAACCGTTAGTTTTGATTTAAAAAGTTCTTTTCGTACCGGAGCAATGGGCAGGGATCCCTCGGTTAGTTACACCACAGCCACAACAAAACTACTTGAAACCGGTGGAAAAAAACCAATTGGTACCTCACGGGCTGATGTATTTGGACAGAGTTATGCTGGTAAAAGAATTGATACAACACTTAAGACGCCAACGGAAACAACTCGCTCGGTGTCCAGAATGTTTGGAACGGCTGAGGGCGGAAAATCAAAAATAGGTTTTGTAGGACGTGCCGGTAGCGAACAATTGCCTACAAGGGTTACAAATGAAATAATGGGTTTTGATATTGTTGAAAGTACAAGCGCCGCTTTTGGTGTGCTTAAAACTACAGAAGGAAAACCTCAGGGCGTTGTTGGTACCAGGGTAAGCAGATTTAAAATATTTGATGTACCTAAGAAAGCCGAGGGTGTTAAAATAATAAAACCCGGTAAACCAAAAGGCGATTTTCTGGTACAGTTACAAAAAGATTTACAACGGCAGTCAGAAGCCGGTGCAAGTTTGGCGGTTGATTTGTCTGCCAAAGCAATGGAGAAACAAGTGTCGGATATTTTGTCCAGTGAAACCGTGGCCAGACCGACAATGGTTGCTCCCTTAAAAATAGAAAAACCAGCTACTGATATAACGCCGGAACAGGCTTTTGTGGGAACAAAAACTCCTCAGAAGGATAGGGGACTGGGCATAACGCCGTTTGACGAAGCCGGTATCGGTGATGTTGATAAGAGTGATATTTGGGGCGATATTGATAAATCCGGACGGGGGGATATTGATAGATTACTTAATGTCGGTGCCCAACAGAGAGTTGGACAAAAAGGAAAACAAGAGCCGGACAGAGGAATAGACGAGCAGTTAGATTTAGAAGAAGATGTTGTGCCCAAAGAAGATATTGCTCCTGATGTAATAATAGGTACCGCTGCAATCCAAAGGCAGGCGCAAAAACAAGAGGAAAAACTTATTACTGAACAGATACTTAGAACTACTGGACGGCCGATTGTGCCTATGGAAACGGGACCGCCTACAAAGCCTCCTCCATTTATTCCCTCATTTTCTCCGGTTAAAAATATTTTGGGCACCGGCAGAAAAAAATCGCCAAAAACGTTCAAAAGAATAACCGGATACCAGCCAACACTGGGCGGAATTTTAACAGGCAAGAAGACCAAGAAAACAAAGGATATATTTACAGGATTTGAATTTATACGTGGAAATGCTAAAAAGTCGCAGAAGGTTTTAAAGGATCTGTTATAAAATATGGAGGTGTAAATATGGTTTATAAATTAAAAGATTTTATGGAGACAGACCCTGCTGATTTGAAGGCCTTATTGGGTTCTAAATATGTTGAAAAAAAGCATAAGAAAACAATACGTAAAGCGCTTAAAATGCAGGGTCTGGAGTGGACATTGAAATAATATATTTAGTTTTCCACTCAAAATAATGGGGGGTTAATCCGGATATAACCACTACATCATATAAAACTTTAAAAAGTAATTACTACAATTGTAGTGTATGAATAAAAGAAAACTTGTTATGAAAAGGCCCGGTAAAGTTTCTTGGATGGGCGGCACACTTGGATTATATTTAAAAAGGGAATTATTAAATTGCGGCCTTGATAAAGGCAGCGAAGTTACTATTTCAGTTGTTGTAGATAAAAACAGTAAATCAAAAATAGTAATAGAGGCGAAAGATAAGATTGAGAGCTCTCAGCCTAATCACGAGTAATTCTAAGGGATTCTTGTGTAGGTCGCTTCATTCTTGTCCGTCAGATTATGAAAAAATGCAGATATTGTGGAAGTAAAAAAAATAAAATAATTAAGACACCGGGTTTTGTTCACTATGCGAGGCGGGAATGTAAAGAATGCGGAATTTTCTTAGAATGGGTCTCGGCGCCAGGTAATCGTGGACAAAGAACTGGAACATCAAAATATTCGATAAAGGACATCATGCTGCATCATGGCTATGAGAAGGCTTTTTGTTTTTTTTGTGGCAGGACAAAAGAACAGCTTGGTAAGAATGAAACCCTAACACGTGACCACATCAAAGAAGTTAATGAAGGTGGAAAGGACAATATAAACAATATTCAAATTCTATTCGTTGCTTGTCACAAACTCAAAAACTGGAACAATACTTATATAAGAAAACATATATTTGGAGGCAGAAAGAATGAAAATTAAAATTCCTAAGCCGCTAAAAAAAGATAAATTTCGCTTCATTAAGGTTAAGAATAAAACAAAGAGGCCTTTTGAAAATAATTGGCAGAAAAGCAAGAACTACAAACATGAGGATCCCCAGCTAAAAAACCATCTCAAAAAAGGTGGTAACTATGGAGTTGTCTGTGGTTATGGTAAACTTGTTGTGATTGACTGCGACCAAAAGGAAAGCGAGCTCGCTGTTAAAAAACATTTACCCAAGACACTCACAGTTAAGACTGGCTCAGGCGGTAAACATTATTATTTTATTTGTAATGATTTAGAAAAACCAATTAGGCTGACTTCCGGTAATGCACAGGGGGACATTGGAGATGTGCAGTTTACGGGTAAAATGGTTGTAGGCCCTGGCTCGGTGCACCCAAGTGGGAATAAATACAAAATTGTAAACAAGAACAAGATAGCTAAAGTTAAGGCAGAGGATATAAAAGGTGCTTTATCGCCGTGGATTAAAAAAACAGTGCGAGAAGATTCGCTGGATAGTCAGGATTATTCTAATGATTTAGATCTAAATATAACTGATTTCGTAAGTACTGGTGGATTTACAAAGCGGGGTAATGAATACCAGGGTGCGCATCCAATTCACGGCTCCAAGACAAAAATGAATTTCTGTGTTAATCCCAGTAAAAATACATGGTACTGCTTCAGGCATGATACAGGTGGCGGGGCATTAAGCTGGGTTGCTGTAAAGCACGGTATAATTTCTTGTGATGAGGCTGTTCCAGGCGCCTTGAAAGGTAAGAAGTTTAAAGAAGTTCTGAAAATACTGGAAAAAAAGTATGATATAAAAACAGAAACAACACCAAAAAAGGAGAGGGAACTAGATGCTGAAGAATTCAAAATACAACATATTATTCTTGAAACTTTGTCAGATGCAGATAAAAAAATGGAACAAAAGGCAAGAGAGGCAAGTGAAGCCCTAGCAAGAGAATTCCAGAAAATATATAGTGTGCACACTATAGAACAAGATGATAATAGAGAAATGTGGATTTTTGAGGATGGTATATATGTGCCTAAGGGCGAAACAAAAATAAAAGCGTTTTGTAGAAGAATAATGGGTAATGCATACAAAAAATATTATCTAAATCTTGTACTTGATAAAATTGAGGCGGACACATTCATAGATAAAAAGAAATTTTTCTCAGAAGAAAATCCCTGGTTATTGCCCGTTAAAAATGGCATACTTGATTTAAAAACAAGGGTTTTGAATGATCACAGCCCTGAAAAAATTTTTTTTACTAAACTTCCTATAAAATATGATCCCAAGGCTGGGTGTCCTGGCTTAAAAAAATTTATAAGACAAATAATTAGAGAAAGTGATATTCCATTAATTCAGGAACTTTTTGGTTTCATACTAGTTAAGGATTATTTTTTACACAAATGCTTTATGTTTATAGGTGACGGCTCAAATGGAAAGGGACGTTTAATTCATTTAATTAAGAGGTTTGTAGGAGAAGATAATGCAGAAGGTATAGATCTACATGAATTAGTAAATAGCCCCTTTGCAATGGCAAATCTGCATAGAAAATTAGTAAATTTAGCTGGTGATATATCCAATGAGGCAATAGGGAAAATTAATATTTTGAAGGAATTGACTGGCGACGGACTAGTGGGTGCAAACAGAAAAAATAAAAGCTACATTAAATTTAATAACTATGCTAAAATAATAAATTCCGCCAATAAATTACCACAAATTTTTGATGATAGTTATGGAACATGGCGAAGGTGGGTAAAAATACCCTTTATAAATAAATTTGTTTCAGAAAAAGAATATAAAAAAATTCCAGATAGTGAAAAAGAAAATGTTTTCATAAAACGTCCTAAAATAGTGGAAAAAATATTAGAAGAAAATCCAAAAGAATTAAGTGGTCTTTTGAATTGGGCATTAAATGGTCTAGATAGATTAATTATAAATGAGGAATTTTCAACCTCCAAAACTGTTCAAGAAGTAGAACGTTCCTGGAAACGGGAAAGTAATAGTTTTGAAGCATTCTGCCAAGATTGGATTGAAGAAGCAAATATGAATGAAATGATTTCAAAACAGGAATTAAAGGATAAATATTCAGAATATTGCCGAAAAAATAGGTTAAAAACAGTCGGTGATAAGGCAATAAAAACTATTCTTGGTAAAAATTTCCGAGCCTATGAGAAACAACACAGAACAGATGAAGGTCGGGAAAGATTTTGGCATGGTATAAAATTAAAAAAGAAGAAAAATGTCACAGGTGTCACAAGAAGAGGCGTTTTTCCCACTTACCCTAATTATACTACTACTCCTTATAGTGAAGTTGAGACCCCCGTGACAGTTGTGACAGGTGTGCCAAATTCAGATAGTAGTAGGAGTAAGAACAAGAAACGGTACATAAACTTTAAAGTAGCTACGAACAAGAATGTTTTAAATCCGGTACTTTCGGTACCAAAACAAGAAAAAACACCTAAAAGCCGTGATATTTGTCAATCTTGCGGTTATTTTGAAAACAATGAATGTCTTTTAAATCCCAACCAAGACCCTGAAGAATGTAATAATTATAAAAAAAAAGGGAGGTGAAAACTAAATGACAAATATAAAAGAAGCGGCAGAGAACTATGTTTCAGGGCCACCAACAGTAGATTTGCTTGATAAAATAACAGTTGATCTGGATATAAGTGAAGAAAAACGAACAACCATGGATAAGAGAACAGGAGAGGAAGAAGAATACACCATAAAAACTGTAACCGTTGAAGGCACAAAATACAGGGTTCCTAATTCAGTTCTGCAACAACTTAAAACCCACCTTGAAGACAACCCGGAGTTAGAACATTTCAAGGTTAAAAAAACTGGTGAAGGAATGAAAACAAGATACACTGTAATTCCAGTGAAGTAAGTGAAAGTAGTTCCAAATCGAAACAGAAACAGAAAATTTAGGGGTGAAATATTCCCGATTTTTTTATTTAGTAGCCCACCATTCCAAAAACCACTATATGTAGTATATATACTACATCATGGAAATCTATAAATACCACCACCACCACTATATACATAGG
>CAYQQO010000034.1:0-6698 GCA_964420115.1 uncultured Candidatus Saccharibacteria bacterium
ATTATTGATAATTTTATATCACCTAAAAAGTCCAATATGTTATGGACGGATACAGACACTTGACAGACTTTTTGATATTTTGATATACTGATAATGCGGATGGGAGACCATCCGTCATCAACTGCCCGTTGCGAAAGACGGGCTTTTTATTTTTCTCTTTCAATAAAATGTCTTAATTTCTTAAGGTCAATGTATTTATGACTACTAACAATTAACTCCTTTGAGATGTGATACTTGGTTGAGATTACAATAATATTCTTCCCTTTGACTCTTAATTTCTTAAGCAAGTAATCAAAATCGCTATCTCCAGAAAACAAGACCAAGGTGTCAAAATTATTAAGCACTTCCATTGCGTCAACGGCAATTTCAACATCAAAATTAGCTTTTCTGATATCGCCCCTTGAAATATCCTCCGCTTTAATTACTTTTAATGGCTTAGTGATTAAAGTAAATCCGTTATTCTTGAGAAAAGTAAAGAATTTATCTTGATTACCAGTATTGTGCCGAACACAATAATTGCGAATTTCTACTAAGTCGTCGTCTTTAAATAAATCTCTCAATTTACGATAATCAATCCACCAATCCAAAGACTTAACCGCGCTTTCTAAATTAGCAGCGTCTATCATCACCAAAACCTTTCCTTTGAGATATTTTGAAATCATAATTGTATTATATCAAATTTGGGATAAATAAAAAATAAAAAAAGCCTGCGCACTCCCCTAAAGAAGACGCAGGCGACTTTCATCTCAAATATAATCCAATTCGCCATCCTTCTATTCTAGATAATAATCCCTCTAAAACTGTAACTTAATTTTAAATAAAGACAGCTGTTATTAAAGAATATACCTAAGCCCCATATCAACGGTATAGCAAAAACACAAAACTCACAACCAAAAGTATCCGTAAATACTAATAAAGCGATGGGTAATAATATTAAAAACGCGCCTATGGTGTAAGTTATTCCCTTAATGGTTCTATTATTATGCCATACCCCAATCTTTGGACAGCGAAATGCTGATTTGAAGATACATTTTAATTCGACCTTTGGAAATATATTTCAGCCGGCGTTTTGTAGCCCAATGACTGATGAGGCCTTCGGTGGTTGTAAATATCAAAGTAATTCTTCAGCAATGTTCCAGCTTCCTCAAATGATTGGTAATCTTTCAGATAAACTTCCTCGTATTTGACCGTTCGCCATAATCTCTCAACAAAGATATTGTCAAAACATCTGCCCCGATGATCCATGCTGATTTGAATGTTCTTTTCTTTTAGAATATCAGTATAGTCATAGCTTGTAAACTGGGAGCCCTGGTCAGAATTATGAATTTCAGGAACAGCTGTTTTAAGAGCTTTCTCAAGATTTTGGAGGCAAAAGTCAGGTTCAAGATTTTTAGAAAGCCGAAAGCTTAAAACATACCTAGAATGCCAATCAAGAATTGCGGTTAAGTAAAACCAAGAACGGCTGGCTTTGACATAGGTAATATCAGTTGACCAGACCTGATTGGAATAGCCAATTTTAATCTTTTCCAACAGGTAGGGATAAACAGGATTTTGAGGATTCGGCCGGCTAGTGTTTCTTTGGGGACGAATGGCTTGAATACCCATTATTCCCATTAATCTTTCGATTCTTTTGTGATTGACGCCAAGCCCGTCTCTGTTTAATTCTGTTTAATTCAGTGGTTATCTTTATCGCTCCGTAATACGGGCAATCAGTATAGATTTTGTCTATCTTATCCATCAGCGGGATATTTTTATTAGATTCCGGTTTTGGCTGGTAGTAAAAGCTGGAGCGGTTAATTCCCAAGAGGCCGCATTGTTTAACAATTGAAATATTTAATTGTTGAGGTTCAACTAACAGTTTTTTCTCTAATAACGGCTTAGTTAATTTTTTTTTTAGCCAATCCAATTCCACTTTTAGTTGTCCGATCTGTTTGTACAATTCTTCGATCAATTTATCTTTTTCTTTGATTGGGTTATTGGCTGAATTATTAAAGACAGAATTGATATTATCGCTTAATTGATCTTTCCATTTTCTGGCTTGCGTTGGATGGATGCTATGCTTGAAATAAATTAACGATATTGTTTGTTCTCCCTTGATTAGCTCCATGGCCACTCTGGCCTTAAAAGCTGATGAGAATTTTCTTTTTTGCATATGTTTTCTATCTTAGCATGCTGTCCAGTTTTTGGGGTAGAGCATAAAAGAATGAACCAAGAAATTAAGAAATGGCAGAATATCTGGAATACATTTAGACCTCATCAAGCGTTAGATTACAAAACTCCATTACAATATTTAAAAGAGTTAAAATACAAGAAATTAGCCACAAAAGATACAATCATTCTACAGAGCTAACTGTCGGGCATGTATCTGAACCTATGCAGCCAAAATCTATTCAAAAAACTAAAACAACGCACCTATAAAAAATGCGCTGTTTTTGATTCTGAAATAAATTTATAAATTGGTAAACTTTATTTTAGAGAAAATTCATCTCGGAAAACTATAATATAGTTAAATGAAAATCAGGGATACCTAAAAACAAAAAACCCTATCAAAATGATAGAGAATTTCTGTTTGTAATCTTGTGCAGTTGCCCTAAAAAGTTCATTAGAACCATCAGGTCTTAATTTTGGGCTCCAAGACCAATGCCCATAGATTAAGATGAGAATTCTACATCTCAACCTATATCGACACCCCAAATCTTTTTCTTGCGAAAAAAAATTTAGAAAGGAGGTGTTTCGCATAGAAAATCCTTTACATCTAGTCCGCCACATCAGCATGGTTATGCGGTTTGGGCGATTTCGGCCCGGTCATCCATTATCTATCAAATCCATTACACATAAATCCGCTACATCTTTTTTGGACAACTACTCCAACGATTGCTTTTTCTTCCGCACACTCTCAGAGATTGAGAATGTGGTTTGATTGTGAAGTGCTTTTCAACTTGATTATACCGTTCCCGAAATCCCAGTCAAGTGGACAGACTCTTATAAACTCAACAAACAAACACAATGCTATTAGAAATTCCAATGACTAGAGAGTTTTCTTTGTAGCATCTTCATTCTTTTATCGCATTCCTCTTTTATTGAATCATCCGAAATAGTTAACTCTTCTTTAAATTTTATCTTCTCTTGATTAATGCCAGCTAAGAAATTGTGAACGCACTTAGGTAAATACTCTAAATTATAGCCACCTTCTAAAACAGCAAAAATGTTCTCGAAGTTATTTGAAAGCATTTTACCAATTTCATAAAAAGAATTCGCGCTATAATTTAAATCTAATAATGGATCGCTATGGTGTCCGTCAAATCCAGCTGAAACAGCTATTATGCCTGGCTTGAATTGTTTTATAATAGGCAAAAAATCTTTAAGGGATTGAATAAACAGATCATCTCCGCTTTTAGCTGGCAAAGGGATATTTATGGTATATCCCCTGCCTTGTTTCTGCCCTATTTCATCTATCCAGCCCTTCCCGGGAAAAATCGGATACTGATGAATTGATAAATATAAAACGTCTTTAGATTCATAGAATATTTTGGCTGTGCCGTCCCCGAAATGGCCATCAAAATCAAGAACAGAAACTCTTTTGCCTTGATTGACTAATTTTTGGACAGCAACAGCAATATTATTAAAAAGACAAAACCCTTGAGGCTTTTGAAAACCAGCGTGATGACCAGGCGGCCTGACTAAAGCAAAATCATTCTGTTCAGAAGCCATAATAGAAGCGCTAACCACATAACAGGCTGCCTGATAACTACCTTTAGAAATAACCGTATCGCGATCAGGCGATTCTTCTTTTTGAGATAATTTTTTAATATATTCTATATATTTTTTAGAGTGAACCAATTCTAAATATTTTTCACCATTCTCAATTTCTGTTTCTGGTAAATCACCAAAAACCTCTAATCTCTTTTTATTTTCTAGATGGTCGCCTGTTTCGTGTTTGAGAAATATTTTGTTATAAATTAAATTCATAAATCTTATTTAATTCCTTCGATAAAGACATTATAACTTGAAAATAGAATTTTTTGAAGCAAAAAGAAAGAGCCATCGTTTTAAGAACAATGGCTCTTGATTTAGAAGTTTTTCACAAAAAGAACTGGTTGTTGTTAATCGGGGAAAATTAGCCATTCATCTTCCGGTCTGATCAAAGCATTCTCATCAGAATTCTTGCCAGCTCTTTCATCCAAAAGCATCTGAATAACCGGGTTAGTCACCTTATTAGGATTAACACCCTCCAGGCTTAATCTTTCGAACCTATCGGCCTGAGACTCTTCTGGATCTCCTACCCATACATGCTCTTTCTTTACTGCTAATTCCATCTTGACCTCCTATAAATCTAGTTAAAAATTAACGGCCATTTTCAGCTCTTTCCCCAGTTTCTGATAAACATGGGCAAAGAGCATCTTCCTTCCGCAACAATAGTAATCGCTGTTGTTAATGTTGCCGGTGTAGACATAGGCGGTATGTGGACAACCGCCATGACAAATCTCAAACCAGAAACACTGCTGGCATTCTTCGATCAAACGCTTCCTTTCGAGGATTTGAATGACCGGCTTTGACTGAACGATCTGGGAAATTGGATGAAAATTTACATTGCCCATACAATAGCTCCTCTCCCCGGCCCAACGACCACAGGGATAGACCTCGCCTGTAGGACAAATACTCAAATAATCCCTGGAACACTCTCCACTGTAGCAACATATATTATTGTATCCTGTAAACATGCTTTTGACAATCTTCCAGAACTCGTAGATTTTGATGTCCGGATTCTCAAACCATTTGTCGAAAAGCTCGATCATTGCCAAAGCATATCTCCGGGGCGAAATGGTCAATTCCTCCCTAAATATACTACCTTGACCACTACTGACAAAAGGATTAATGTTCAAAGGGATTTCATGGTCTCTATAAAAATCAACCACCTCAGCCAAATGCTCGACATTATGCTGAGCAAGGACGCAAACGCCGGCAATCGTGATATTCCGCTCTTTCAGCATAAGGATACCTCTAAGGATATCATCATGTGTCCCGTTGCCATTCTTGTAACGGCGGGCTTTATCGTTAAAAGGTTGGGGCCCGTCTATGCTAACCCCGACATAGAACCTGCTTTCAGCGAAAAAGTTACACCATTCCTCATTCAACAAAGTACCGTTTGTCTGAATCTCATTGACGATTTTCTGACCGTTAACCCTGTACTGCTCCTGAAAATCCAGCGCTCGTCTTAAAAAATCAACACCCACCAGAGTAGATTCCCCGCCATGCCATAGAAATATTGCTTGGCGATAATGTGAAAGAATGGCCTTAATGGAATTTTCCAGAGTTATCTCGGACATCCTAACTTCTGGTGCCGAATAAGCATTGTAGCAATAACGACAATCCAGATTACAGCTCTCAGTAGGACGCATAATGACCAACACTGGGTTCTCTCTTAATAAATCCTGCATAATACTCACCTCTCTTTCATTATATTCTTTTTAACATAACTGTTTCTGCTTCCAATTCATCAAAAAGATATTGGTCCGGTATTTCCGCGACTTCGATAAAGCCGAGAGATTTATAGAAATCTTTGACTTTATCTTTTGAAGCCGGAAAACTTACCTTTATCACTCTTAAATGATCGCCAAAAAGATCAATACTTTCATTTATGGTAGCTTTCGCCAGTCTGAAACCAAGTTGTCTGCCTCTTGCTTTTTCGGTCAAGGCAATTCCGAAATCGCCGACGTGCGACTTTTTTTCCTTGAAAAGAGTTACATCCGACATACCTACAACTTCGTTATCCAAAAACGCAACCATCTGGACCATTTTTTCCTGTTTTATAAGTTCTACAACTTCCCTAATCCATACTTTCTCTTCGTCAATTGACCTCTGCTTATCAAAGGAAACCTTAATAGAAGGGTCATTGATAATTGCATTGATGAATTTGAGAAATTTTTCAGCATTATCAATATCCGCTTCGACTAAAGACCTTATCAAAACATCACCAAATTCATCTTTCATATTACCACCCCCTCCATTAATTATATTTATATGTGAATGTTCTTATATTATAATTTAATGGTTAATTATAAAAATGTCAAGCCAAAATCTATTCAAAAAACTAAAACAACACACCTATAAAAAATACGCTGTTTTTGGTTTCTGAAATAAGTTCATAAATTGACTAACTTTTGTTTAGAGAAAATTCATTTCGGAAAACTATAATGTAATTATATGAGAATCAGAGACACCTAAAAGCAAAAAACCCTACCTAAATGATAGAGAATTCTGTTTTGCAATCTTGTGTAGTTGTCCCACTTGTCCGCCGAAGAGGCGGATGCAGGTCTTAATTTAGGGCTCCAAGACCAATACCCATGAGTTAAGATGAGAATTCCACATCTCAACACATATCGACACCCCAATCTTATTTAAAAAATAAAATTAGAAAGGAGGTGTTTCGCATAGAAAATCCTTTACATCTAGTCCGCCACATCAGCATGGTTATGCGGTTTGGGCGATTTCGGCCCGGTCATCCATTATCTATCAAATCCATTACACATAAATCCGCTACATCTTTTTTGGACAACTACTCCAACGATTGCTTTTTCTTCCGCACACTCTCAGAGATTGAGAATGTGGTTTGATTGTGAAGTGCTTTTCAACTTGATTTGGTCTGAACTGGACCCCTAAATTCAGACAACCATATATGATATACTCTAAGTAGAAAG
>CAYQQO010000035.1:0-6260 GCA_964420115.1 uncultured Candidatus Saccharibacteria bacterium
ATTGATAATTTTATATCACCTAAAAAGTCCAATATGTTATGGACGGATACAAGCTCTTGCCAAGAGGAATAATATCACATATAATACCACTGCGGGGTGGAGAAGCAGTATCTCGTGAGGCCCATAACCTCAAGACCCGGGTGCAATTCCCGGCCCCGCAACAAGCACTTACGGCGGTGTAGCTCAGTGGTTAGAGCAGCAGGATCATAATCTGCGTGTCGGGGGTTCAAATCCCTCCACCGCTACTAAAAAAAAGGGGGGGCGTAGCATAGCCCGGTCCAATGCGTCAGCTTGTCACGCTGAAGATCGTGGGTTCAAATCCCATCGCCCCCGCCAACGCAAAACAAAAAACAACTCTTATGAGTTGTTTTTTTTAGCGCGCTTAACAGTGTTTAAGGCAGTGATTAAACTTATTTGACTATCTTTATCGCCTTCCCCTCTATCAAAGCGCGGCTTGTTTTTTTGTAAGCAGATGAAAGAATTCTTTGAAAAGTGCTTTGAGAAGTATTCATTTTTTTAGCTGCTTCTTCTTGATCCAAATCCTTTATATTCTTCAATCTTAAGGCCTCCACTTCTTCAGCGGTTAATTCAACAACTTCTAAACGCCTCATTGGGACACCCTGAGGTTTAAAATATTTTATACCCGGGTTGAATCTAACCCTTCTGCATAATCTAGGTCTTGGCATATTGTTTTCTTTCTAAACTAATTTTGCATTTAGGGCAAATGATCTGGGAGCAGGGAACCCCGGCTTCATGAGGAGTTTTGTACCTGCATTTTGGGCAAATACAATCGCCGCCGGGACCTTGGCCGGATGAATCTTTTTCCTCGCCTCTAAACTTTCCTCTTTTCTGCCAGCCGAATCCCTTGCCAATATCAGGCTTAAAATAGCTTATTTCAACCTGATGGCTCTTAATCTGAATAGCGACATATTCCAAAGATTCAATCTCTTTTACAAGGTTTTCTTTTAGCTTATTGGAAATATTAGTGGCTTGGTCAACATTTAAATTACTTGGCAATCCTATCTCAATATTAGCTGTAACAGCTGAACCTTTTTTTGTGTTTTTATAGAATCTATTCCAATATTTTCTTTTTTAGCAATTGATTTTATCTCTTCCTCTATCTCTTTGCCGGCTGAAACATCCGAAAGAGAATCAACGGCTTCCTTGCCCAGAGAAAATGACTCTTTAATAATATAGAGACCGATAAAAAGGGCTAAAAGAGAATCAATATATATCCAATAGTTTGTTAAAAACAATCCTATTAAAACAACCAGCGATGTATAGACATCCACTCTGGAATGAACTCCGTCAGAAAGTAAAGAAACTGAATTTTCTTTTTTGCCGTAATGGATTTTTAACCTGGCCATTACTTCATTAACAACCACTGAAACAAGCATCACGCCCAAAGCCAAATAACCAACAACCACTGGAGAGGGATTGCTAAATTCTCGAACTGACCCGCCAATAATAAAGAGGCCTGTTAGAAAAATAATTATTGTTATTATCAGCCCGGCTAAAACCTCAAACTTGTAACGGCCGTAAGGATGTTTTTCATCCACCGGCTTTTTAGCTATTTTTATACCAACAAAACTAATAGCTGAAGATAATATGTCCATCCCTGAATGAAGACCTTCGGCAAAAATTGCAGAAGAACCAGCTAAAAAACCAACCACTAATTTACCAGCGGCTAAAAATATATTAGCTATTATTGATATTACTGCAACTTTTTCTTTCATCTTAAAATCCTCTAATATACTATATTATATAGTATAACATTAAATATAGGAGGAGGCCTCTTTCCAAGAGGCCTCCCTTTTACTTTTGATTCTTAAGGGATTCTAATTCTTTTTCAACTTCTTTTAACTCTTCTTTCAAAATATCTCTTTCCTCTTTTAAAACGGCTTTTTCGTCTTGGTCAGTCCAGTCCCTCAATCCATATCCGCGACCAAAACCGCTTCGGGGAAATCCTCGGCCAGCACCCCTTTTCCAACCCATACCTTTGCCGCAAGGACCCATCCCCCAGCCAGTGCCAGGACCAGCCCCCCAAGGACCAGCGCCATTAAATCTAGGCATAATTATTTCTCCTTTGTATTAATTAGACGATAGCCCGACCTTTATATATTTTAGATAGCTATCTATTTTGAGTATATACCCATAATAATAGGTTGTCAATACTAAAAGAGAAAGAAGAGAACAAGAAGCCCTAAGGCGCTTACAAACCCAGCTAAAAAATAAAAAAGCGGGAACCTGTTATGGCCCCGCTTTTTAAAAGACATACCCCTTTCTTGCAGTTTATTCAGCCCCGGAAGATAAAATTCAATATAGCGAGTTGTCCATTTTGAAATGCATCTGGCATCCACTCCGTTGAAAAGAACCCTTAACCCCCCCTTGCTCAGGCGGAAAAGACCCAATAATCCTTATTTCGCTTCTGGGTTCTCCGGAAGGCGGATAAATAATATACCCGCTGCCTCAATTGGAAAAGACCGCCAAAAAGATCATCCCTGCCAACAGAATCATTGTTCTTACTTTCATTTTTCTCTCCTTTTTTGTTTCTATAAGTTATTTTTTACTCCGTTGTTAACTTTCTAAAAACTCTTCCGGCCAATAGTTGCTGCTATATTAAACACCCCTTTTTATCCAAGGGCGCTCGCAAACAAAAGAAGCATCTATTGTATTAAATCTTTCAAAGAACATTTTGTGCCTTTGCAATAATAAAAAAACAAAAAAAGTCAATGTTTTTCTTGACTTTTTTATGACATTTTAATAGAATTTTAAAAGTAAATTAACAACAAAACAAAAGAAAAAGAAGGAGAAAACAATGCCAAATGGAAAAATGCGCAGGCCGTATGAAGATTTTGGCCCCCACAAGTACGCTAATCACGACGGCACCTCTAACTGTGAACACGACTGCGGGTGCTGG
Organism: uncultured Candidatus Saccharibacteria bacterium; assembly: GCA_964420115.1. Lineage (GTDB taxonomy): Bacteria > Patescibacteriota > Minisyncoccia > Portnoybacterales > UBA2143 > CAYQQO01. The sequence goes on from CAYQQO010000035.1 coordinate 2,921, forward strand.
ATGGGGTCAGCTCGTTCCGGCGGCCCGCTTGGGATTAACCCTTTTGACAAATGCCCCAACAATCCCAAAAACGGCGTTCTTCAGGAAGAAAAAAAAGATTATAAAGACTGCGTTGAAGGACGCATCCAAGAGCTTGAAAAAATCCGCTGCGAATTTCTTCGGCTAAAAAGGATTTTTAAAGAAGCAAAAGAAGGAAGCAAAATCAGCCTTGTAAGACAACTTAGAGAAGAACAGGAGAAAAGCCGATTGCTAGAAGAACTAATCAGAGGACTCAACAAAGCCCTTCATTCAAGCCAAAAGACAATCTACGAAGGTCTCCGGCTGGCGGCTCGGCGATAACACAGAGGCTCTATCCCTAACCGATTTGGCAAAAGCCCCGACATATTGTCAGGGCTTTTTCTATGCCAATTTATCTATTTTTTTTCAGCCATTTCCTTTCTATTTGCGGCCATTTTGAATAAATAAAAAGAGATCCCAACAAGCCGCCCAAAGTGCCAAAAACAACATCCCAAAACGTATCATCCCATGTTGTTTGAAAAGGATCAAAAAGAAGTTTTGTCCCCAAAGCCAAATCCGTCCCCCACTCGTAAAGCTCCCATATAATAGATATTAAAAAAGTGCCAACAAAGGCGATAAAGGCCGTTTTAATTTTTTGGTTGCTCCAGTTTTGAGACAAACCACCCGGCTGGCGGTCAGCTGCAAAGAAAACAACCAAAACAGCCACTAAAATTGAGTTTGAAAAATGAATAAAAGAATCGTACTCTATATCAATATGGAAAAGGCCGAGCCCGCCTAAAGCGGCAGTGATATAGAAAATAGCGACAAAATATTCCAATGTTTTTAAAAGAGAAAAAGTATACTTTTTATGCCATTTTTTGTAGTAGAAATAACGAGGCAAAAAAACCAAAAGCGGAGCAAACATTAAATAAGTAACAGCTAAAAAAACATCTCTTGGCTCTTTAATAAAATAATAATAATAACTTAGGGGAAAGCTAATAAGGGCTAAAAAATTTATTAAATAAGTGCCAAATCCCTTGTTTTTAACCATTTTATATCGCCTCTAAATCCTCCATCGCTCTTTGGTAAATTTCAATTGTCCTCTTTGCCTGGCTGTGGGTTAATTCAAAATCAGGATTATGGACAATTTGATTTCTAAGTTTATGCGCCTGCCAAAGCTCGTTTATATTAGACGCTTGAGCTGAAGTTAGCTGTTTAAGACGTTCGCCCATATCTTCTCCTTTGTAGCCAATCCTTTTTAGTAGATCATCTAAAATTTTATCGGCCTCAATAACAGCCAGCTTATTTCTATCCATATCATCGCTTTCCACCTTTTCTAAAATTGAATCCCATTTTTTATTGATTTCTTTTTTGGGCAAAACCGGCGTCTCAACGCTGGCCATGATCATTTCTAAAGATTTTTTAATATTTTTCCTAATTTTAATTATTAAAACGACAATAGAAATAAAAAGGGCTATTGAAACAATTATTGAAAGAACTTTCAAAAGAGCGGCCATAGTTTGCCACTCCAATGAACCAAAAAGCGACACTGAAAACTCTAAAAAACTAAGAAGAAATTCTTTCATATATTTTAGCTACTTCAAAAATTGTTTTTTCATTAAAGTGTTTACCGGTAATCTGCATCCCAACCGGCAGACCGTCAACTTTTCCGCAAGGAATAGACATAGAAGGCAGACCGGCTAAATTAGCGGCTACTGTATAAACATCTGAAAGATACATCTCTAAGGGATCGTCAATTTTCTGGCCAATTTTAAAAGGCAAAGTTGGCACAGTCGGGTTAATAATAACATCTACTTTTTCAAAAGCGCTCAAAAATTCATCTTTTATTAAAGTCCTTACTTTTTGCGCTTTTAAATAATAGGCGTCGTAATAGCCGGCTGATAAAGCATGGGCCCCTATCATAATTCTTCTTTTCACCTCGTCGCCGAGGCCGTCTCCTCTGGTTTTCAAATAATTTTCTAAAAGATTATTAGCCATTTTTGAAAGCCCGTATTTAATTCCGTCATAGCGGGATAAATTAGCAGAAACTTCTGCCGGCATAATAATATAGTATGTTGACAGGGCGTATTCGGTATGAGACAGACTAATCTCTATAATTTTTGCCCCCAACTCTTTATAGCTGTCAATTGCTTTTTTAACCGCTTTTTCTACCTTTGGGTCAAGCCCTTTTATAAAATATTCTTTAGGAACACCAATTTTTATATTTTTAATATCAAAATTATTCTCCTCTTTCCTGTCGTTTGAAAAACTTGTTGAATCCATTTCGTCATGGCCCTTAATCGTTTTAAAAACAATCTGGCTATCCTCTACTGTTTTGGTTATCGGCCCAATTTGATCCAAAGAAGAGGCAAAAGCGATTAAGCCATAGCGAGAGATTTCTCCGTAAGTCGGTTTAAGGCCGACTACCCCGCAAAAAGATGCTGGTTGACGGATTGAACCGCCGGTATCTGAACCAAGGGCGTAAACGCACTGACTGCTGGCAACAGCGGCTGCTGAGCCGCCGGAAGACCCGCCCGGCACCCGCGATAAATCATGGGGGTTTTTGGTCAGGCCAAAAGCGGAATTCTCCGTAGAAGAACCCATGGCAAATTCATCTAAATTGGCCATCCCGATAATAACCGCTCCGGCTTTTTTGAGCTTTTTTATCACTGTCGCGTCATAAGGGGCAATATAATTTTCCAGAATTTTAGAAGCGGCTGTTGCTTTAATCCCTTCCACCAAAATAATATCCTTGACTGCCAAAGGAACACCGGCCAAAAGCCCGATTTCCTCCTTATTGGCAACTTTATGGTCTATTCTTCTCGCCTGCGATAAGGCCAACTCTTCTGTTAGCGTTAAATAAGCATGAATTTCCTGATCTTTTTGTCTAATCCGCTTAAAAAAAGCTTCAGTTAATTCTACTGAAGAATATTCTTTATTAATAATGCCCTGATGAACTTGCCCGATGGTCAACTTGCTTAAATCCATAAATTACAAAACAGTTCTTACTTTAACATAGCCGTCTTTTGTTTCCGGCGCCAATTCCAATATTTTTTTTGTTTCCTGTCTAGCCTTGGCGCGGCCTCTGTCTTGGCGGTAAATATTTTCAAGCCCGGTGATATGGGCTGTCGACTCAACTTTGTCTGTTTTCACCTTGTCCAATTTTTTAACAAAACCCAAAATATCAGAAAGCTCTTTCTGAAATTTATTTTTTTCTTTTTCTGTCAGCCCTAAGCGGGCCAAACGAGCCACATTTTCTACCTGTTTTTTAGTTAGCTTCATATTTTAAATTGTAAGAATAGCTCGCGTTGTTAACACTTTTAGGATAAAGTATTAACAACAT
>CAYQQO010000036.1:0-5532 GCA_964420115.1 uncultured Candidatus Saccharibacteria bacterium
TGCATACATATTCAGACCCTTAAAGAGTCCAATATGTATGTGAACTTATGCAGAGCTTGCTTGAGGAATAAAAATAAGGTAAAATAAAAATAACAGAATATGAATTTGTCAGCTTATTTATCCGGATTGATTTTGGTTGTGGTTTTAGCCGGGGCGTGCTTGGCGGCTATTTTAGTTTATTTAGCGCCGAATCCAACCGAGCTTTTCGCCATGACTCTTTTTTACTTAAGTTTTTTTATTGTTGCCACCGGTGTTTTTACTTTAATCGGTCTTTTTATACGTCGTGTTTCCCAAAGCGGAAAATTTTCTTCTTCGAAAAGCCGCGCTCTTCGGCAGATAGAAATTTCTTTCAGGCAAGGATTGCTTTTGACTTCTATTTTGGTTGCTGCTTTGGTTTTACAGAGCCAGCGCATGTTGGCTTGGTGGCATTTAATTGTTTTAGTCGGCGGGGTAAGTTTAATTGAGTGGCTCTTGAGCCATAAAGGATAAAATTTAAATTGCTTATGTTTGATCAATTAAAATTAAAAGAAAAAGCCAAAAAAGAAATAAAAGAAGCCAGGGATTTGGAGGGTTTGGAAAAAGCTTTTAAAAAGTATTTAGGCCGCAAAGGGGAGTTGACTGGAATTTTAAGATCCTTGAAAGATTTACCTAAAGAAGAGAGAAAAAAAAGGGGGCAATCAGCCAACCAAATTAAAAAGGAAATCGGCAGTTTATTAGCAGAAAAAAGAGCTGTTATGGTTGGGAAGGGGGGGGCAAGTGCAAGGGAGGATTGGATTGATGTGACTGCTCCGGGGGTTTTGCCTCAAATTGGCTCTCTTCATCCCCTTACATTGATAAAAAAGCAGTTGGAAGAAATTTTTCAATCAATGGGTTTTTCGGTCCTTGACGGGCCAGAGGTTGAAACAGAATATTATAATTTTGACGCTTTGAATATTCCCGAGGGGCATCCAGCTAGGGATGTTGGGGATACTTTTTGGCTAAAAGACAAACCCTTGCTTTTACGCACCCATACTTCGCCAATGCAGGCGAGATATATGGGGAAGAATAACCCTCCTTTGAGGGTTGTTGTCCCGGGCCGCTGTTTCAGGCACGAAGCAACTGACGCTTCTCATGATGTCCAGTTTTATCAAATGGAGGGGTTGATGGTCGGCAGCAATATTTCTGTAGCTGATTTTAAAGGAGTAACAGAACATTTTTTAAAGAAGTTTTTTGGCCCGGATGTCAAAATGCGTCTTAGATCAAGTTATTTCCCTTTTGTTGAGCCGGGCTTTGAAGTTGATATGAGAAGAAAAAAAGGAGACTGGCTGGAAATTATGGGGGCAGGTATGGTCCATCAGAATGTTTTTAAGGCGGCTGGATACGTTTCAGGCCGCTGGCAGGGGTTTGCTTTTGGCGTTGGTTTGGACCGTTTGGCAATGCTCAAATATCAAGTTGACGATATTAGATTGTTTTATTCAGGTGATTTAAGATTTTTGAGGCAATTTTAATGAAACTATCATATAACTGGCTGCAATCATTTTTTAAAAAGAAACTTCCTCAGCCGGTAAAGCTGGCTGATTTGCTGACCATGCATTCATACGAAACAGAGCTTATCGGCAGGGTTGGCAATGATTATTTGTTAGAAGTTGATATTTTGCCTAATAGGGCTCATGACTCTGCCAGTCATTTGGGAGTGGCGCAGGAAATATCAGCTGTTTTGAATTATCCCCTAACTTTGGTTGATTACGCCAAAAAGATTAAAGAAGATAAGAACCATAGAGCTGAAGATTTGGTTAAAATAGAAATTAATGATAAAAACGCTTGCCCTCGTTATACAGCTCGGGTTGTTTTAGATGTTAAAGTCGCCCCTTCTCCTAAATGGCTTGTTGAAAGATTGAAAATTTGCGGTCTGCGGCCGATTAATAACATTGTTGATATTGCTAACTATGCAATGCTTGAGACGGGCCAGCCATTGCACGCTTTTGATATGGATAAACTTTTCGGAGAAAAGCAAAAGAAAATTCTTGTCCGCTGGGCTAAAAAAGGAGAAAAAATTGTAAGTTTAGATGATGAAAAATATGATTTAGACAATAATATTTTAGTTATTGCTGACAGCAGAAAACCGGTGGCTGTCGCCGGCATTAAGGGAGGCAAGGAGCCGGAAATTGATAAAAAAACGAAAAGAGTTGTTCTGGAATCAGCTAATTTTTCTCCGCAAGTAATTCGCCAAGGGTCATCAAAATTAAAGTTGGAAACAGACGCTTCTTGGCGCTTTGAACGCCAAATAGACCTGAGTTTGACAGAGGGGACTGTAAATATGGCCGCTTGGCTTATTGAAGACATTGCTAAAGGGAAGACAGCAGAAGGATTGGTTGATATTAATTACAAAAAAACAAGGAATAATAAGATCAGTTTGGATATAAAAAAGATGAATAGTTTGCTGGGGGTGGATGTTTCTATAAAAGAGGCGGTTAATATTTTGAAGCGGCTTGGTTTTTTCGCAAGGGCGACAAACAGTAAAATTGAAGCAATTGTTCCTTTAAAAAGATTGGATATTTTAAGCCAAGAAGATTTAATTGAAGAGATCGGTCGGCTCTACGGACTGGAAAAAATTCCCAGCAGATTGCCGGAAGCTGTTTTGATTCCTCCGCAAAGAAACGAAGATTTAGTTTATCAGAATAAAGTAAAAGACATTTTAGCCAATTTGGGTTTTTCAGAAGTCTATAATTATTCTTTTGTTTCTGAAAAGGATGTTGATTTGTATAAAAAGGAGAAAGAATTAGTAGAGGTGGCTAATTCTGTGAGCGCTGAACAAAAATATTTGCGGCCTGATTTAACTCTTAATTTGATAAAAAATATTAATCGGAATAAAAAATATTTCAAAGATATTAAGTTGTTTGAAGTTGGCAGGGTTTTTAACCAAGGGAGCAAAAAAACAGAAATTAAAGAAACAAAGAAAATAGCGAGTATTATCGCCTTAGAAAAAAACAGCCAGAAAGGTGAAGCGGAAGAATTTTTTATCCTCAAGGGGATAGTTGATTCTGTTTTGAACAGCTTGAGATTGAGCAATGTTTGGTATGATGAGGCAATTGGGATAAATGGCCCGCCTAGCTACATCCATCAGGCAAGAAGAGCGGAAATAAAAGTTGGCAATGATTATTTGGGTTGGATAGGGGAAATTAATAAGGAGTTTTTAGATAAAATGGATATCGGGTTAAAGGCAGCTGCTTTTGAGCTTAATTTCGCCAAACTGGTTGAAATGGCGACAGAAGAGAGAATCTATTTACCCCCTTCTAAATATCCATCTATTGTGAGGGATATTGCCCTTTTGGTTGAGTCGGGGACAAAGATAGTAGAAGTGCTTAATTTGATTCACGCGGCTGGCGGCAAACTGATAAAAGATATTGATTTGTTTGATATTTATGAGGGAGAAAATATCCCTGGCGGCAAAAAGAATTTGGCCTTTCATATTGTTTTCCAGTCAGACGAGCGCACTCTGACCGATAAAGAGGTTAATTCTTTGATGGGGAAAATTATTAAAACATTAGAAGAAGAAGGAGGGTGGCAAATAAGAAAATGACAGATAATAAAGAAAAAAAAGTTAGCTACGAGGCTAAGGATATTTATGTATTAAAAGACCTGGAGCCGGTTAGACGCCGGCCGGGTATGTATATTGGTTCAACAGGGGTTGACGGCCTTCATCATTTAATTTGGGAGGTTGTTGATAACGCTTTGGATGAAGCCATTGCCGGCTATGCTAAAAAAATTAAGATTGCTCTTTTGCCTGGCAACAGAGTAGAGGTCAGCGATGACGGGCGGGGTATTCCTGTAGACAAGCATCCTCAGACAAAAAAGTCAGCTTTAGAAACAGTTATGACCACTCTTCACGCCGGAGGCAAGTTTGGGGGGCAATCCTATAAAATTGCCGGTGGTTTGCATGGCGTTGGTGTTTCTGTGGTTAACGCTTTGTCTAAATATTTAAAGGCAGAGGTATGCCGCAACGGCGGCAAGTATACGCAGGAATATATCAGGGGAAGAGCAAAAACAAAAGTAGTTAAAAGCGGGAAGTGTAAAAAAACAGGGACAACAATTATTTTTGATCCTGATCCGGGAGTTTTTAAAGAAATTAAATTCAGCTGGAATAAGATTCTTGAAAGATTGAGACAGCAGGCCTATTTAACCCCTGGGGTGGAAATAAAAATAATTAATGAAAGAAAGGAGCCTTCTTCAACATACACCTTCTATTTTGACGGCGGCCTTGTTTCTTATATTAATTATCTTAACCGCGATGAGGAGCCAAAGCACGAAAGTGTTTTCTTTGTTTCAAGAGAAGAACAGGATATTTTAGTTGAGGTTGCCTTTCAATATACTAATGATATTCAGGGCTATGAAGACGGCTTTGCTAATAATATTCATACTGGCGAGGGCGGTACTCATATTACCGGCTTTAGAACAGCCTTAACAAGAACGCTTAATGATTACGCCAGAAAAAATGGTTTTTTAAAAAATTCGGACGAGAATTTAAGCGGCGATGATGTCAGGGAGGGGCTAATAGCGGCAATAAGTGTTAAAATAAGGGAGCCGCAGTTTGAGGGGCAGACAAAAGCCAGATTGGGCAATCCTGAAGCGCGGGCGGCTGTGGAAAATGTTGTTTCCGACGCATTAGAGGAGTTTTTAGAAAAGAATCCTCAAGACGCCAAGGAAATAATGGCCAAGTGTATTTTGGCTTCCAAGGCAAGACAGGCGGCCAAGGCGGCAAGAGATACCGTTATTAGAAAAGGGGTTTTAGAGGGGCTGGCTTTGCCCGGGAAGCTGGCTGATTGTTCAAATCGTGATCCAGCCGAATCAGAAATATATATATTGGAGGGTGATAGCGCAGGAGGCAGCGCAAAACAAGGTCGCGACAGAAAATTTCAGGCTATTCTTCCCCTACGCGGCAAAATTCTAAATGTGGAAAAAGCGCGTTTGGACAAAGCGTTGGGCTCAAAAGAAATTAGAGCTTTGGTTATTGCTTTGGGAGCGGCTATTGCTGAAGAGTTTAACATTAATAAATTACGATATCACCGTGTTATTATTATGACTGATGCTGACGTTGACGGCGCTCACATTAGAACTCTTCTTTTAACTTTGTTTTACCGTTATTTCCCTCAGCTTGTTGAGAACGGTTATTTGTACATCGCCCAACCGCCTCTTTACCGCCTTCAGAAAGGAAAGCAAATTGAATATGGCTATACAGAGGCAGACAAAGCAGAAATTTTGTCTTCAATGGGTAAAGATGGGGTTAATGTCCAGCGTTACAAAGGTTTGGGTGAAATGAACCCAGGTGAATTATGGGAAACAACTATGGACCCTGCTAATAGGGTGATGTATCAAGTAGGCGTGGAAGACGCGCAAAAAGCAGACAAAACATTTGATGTTTTAATGGGTGATGAGGTTTTGCCAAGAAAAAAGTTTATTCAGACGCACGCAAAGAGAGTTAAGAACTTGGATATATAAAGAAAAAATTGACAATCCCGCGGCAATATCCAATGTTTGGCATTGAGGTATGCCAAC
>CAYQQO010000037.1:0-5431 GCA_964420115.1 uncultured Candidatus Saccharibacteria bacterium
ACCATGATAAAACTAGGCGGCTTTTTTGAGAGCCAGATTGTGGGCGGCGCAAAGCGCCGCCCACTGATTTTGCGGCGAAATGCGTTTGAGCTATTTTAAGAATGGAGCACAAAAAAAAGAGCCACTGGCTCTTTTTTAGCCGCTTTGTTTTAAAAATGTTTTACTCGGCTTCTATTTCTATTTTCTTTGTTTTAACTTTTTCTATTTTAGGCAGGCGGACAGTCAGGATGCCGTTTTTCATTGAGGCCTTGGCCTTGTCTGCTTCTACATCAACCGGCAGGATAACAGAGCGAGAAAACGATCCCCAATAGCATTCTTGGTAATAGTAATCTTCTTCTTTTATCTCTTCATCTTTTTCTCTTTTGCCTTTTATGGTGATCATGTCATTGGTCATGCTGATGTCTATGTCTTCTGGTTTGACTCCGGCAATAGTTGATTTAATCACTACTTCGTTGGCAGTTTGATAGACATCAATAGTTAGCTGTCCTTCTGATTCGGCTAACCATTCCTCTTGCTCTGGTTGCTCTGGCTCTTTTTCTTTTGGGGAATTGTTTTTTACTTCTTTTGGCATGGAAACTTTTTTTTCTTTTTCTTCCACAGTAAAATCTTTTTTAATTGTTTTTGTTTTTTTATTATTGACCGGTTTTGGTGCTTTCTTCTTCTTTTTTTTGGGTGATTCTTCTTCTGACCATGTGGCACCAGTCAATTTTTCAAAAAAAGATGGTTTTTTTGCCATACATTCAGCGAACAGCCAACAACGGACAGCGAGTTTTGCCTATTTAAGAGAGGCAATTTTGCCCATTGTTCATTGTTCATTGATTTTGCAAATAGCTTGCTGTTTTTTAATTCTTTTGAAAAAGGCCGAAACAAGGAGAGCGGCTGTGATCATTAAGGCGATAACTGCTGTAAAGAAAAATATTCTTACATTGGGACTTTCGCTGGTTGATATTAGGATAATAAGATAATTATAGCAGGCATGAAAAACAATAGCAAGAGCCAGGCCGGTTGTAATAAATATTTTTCTTTTCTGGATATAGAGAATGCTTTTGGCAAGCCAGTAGCCAACCATTGCTGAAGCTAAAGCGTGGACCAAGGTGGCTCCGGCAAATCTCCATGCCATTGTGGCGAATGCTTCGCCTATAGGCAAAAGAGGATTTTGGAAAAGTATTAGTAAGTTTTCAATAGCTGCGAAACCAAGGCCTGCTATAAGGCAGTATAGCATAGCGTCAATCGGTTCGTCAAATTCTGGATTTTTCAACACTTTGAATTTCACCACTGAATATTTAAGGTATTCTTCAACAAGGGCTGGAATCAGAGTTGAGGCCAAAATAATTTTAATTATGCTTTCCTGCGGGCTTCGGCTTGCTACTGACAAAGGGCTGGATGACGGGTCAAGAAGCCAAATTAAAACAAGTTCAAAAAAAATAGCTAGGGGAGCAATTATTATTCCCCAGATAAAAATTTTTAAAACCATTGAATTTGGTTCGGGGTGAGTATCTTTTTTTAAATAAAAAGACAGCCAGATCAAGCTGGGCAGAAGGCCGAGCAGTATGTAAAAGCTGTATTGCATTAATGCATTACTTGGGCCAGTTTTCCACCATTAAGAAATCTTTTTCCTTAAAGGGCAGTTTTTGATAAATTTCTTCAGTTATAAAAGGCATAAAAGGATGAAGCAGTTTTAGGGAGTTTAAAAGGGTATAGGCAAGGACTTGTTTTGTTTGGGGGTTGTTCTGTTTTTTAGCCGCTTCTATGTATTTATCGCAGAAATTATGCCAGAAAAAGTCATAAACAAGATGGGCTGCCTGGCCAAAATTGAATCCTTCAATATCTTTTGTTGTTTTTTGAATGGTTGTTTCTAATTGTTTTAATATTCTTTTATCAGCCGCTGTCATTTTTTTAGGCAGGCGGCGGGATAAGTTAGTATCGCCAATTTGGCCTAAAACAAATCTTGAGGCATTCCAGATTTTGTTGGCGAATTTTTTGCCCATTACTAAGTTTTCTTCTGAAAAGCGCATATCCTGTCCGCCGAATGTTTGGTAAATTAACCCAAAGCGGGTAGCGTCAGAGCCGTATAAATTAACTAAGTCCAAAGGATCTCTGCCTGTTCCTATGGATTTGCTCATTCTTTTCCCTTCTTTGTTTAAGACAGTGGCGTGGATAATAACGTCTTTGAAAGGCGCTTTTTTGACCAGCTCTGTTCCGGAGAAAACCATTCGGGCGACCCAAAGATTAATAATGTCTCTGGCTGTTACTAATGTGTCGGTCGGATAATATTTTTTAAAATCAGGTGTTTTTTTAGGCCAGCCCAGTGTTGCCAAGGGCCAAAGAGCGGAAGAAAACCATGTGTCTAAAACGTCTGTTTCGCCTTCTATCGGGATTTTGTGCCCCCACCATATTTGGCGCGAAATGCACCAGTCTTTAATGTTTCCCAGCCAGTCAAAATATATTTTTTCAAAACGTTTGGGATGGAATTTTACCTCGCCGCTTTTAACAGCAGAAATAGCTTGTTTTGCTAGTTTGTCCATTTTAACAAACCATTGTTCGCTAATTAATGGTTCAACAGCGCTGTCGCAGCGGTAACAGCGGGGGACTTGATGGGTGTAATCCTCTGTTTTTTCTAAAAGTTTTTCTTTAGTAAGTTCTTCTATGATTTTTTGGCGGGCGTCAAGCGTTGTTAAGCTGGCAAAGTTTCTGCCGGCTTGTTTTGTCATCCTTCCTTTATCGCTGATCACCTGTATTATTGGCAGTTTGTGCCTTTCGCCTATTTCTGCGTCAACAGCTGAATGAGCAGGCGTTACCTTAACAACGCCGCTGCCAAAATTGGCGTCAACCGCCTGGTCAGCAATAATTGGTATTTGGCGGTCAGTCAAAGGGAGTGACACTTTCTGGCCGATTAATTTTTTGTATTTTGTATCTTTTGGGTTAACTGCCACAGCGGTGTCGCCTAACATTGTTTCCGGCCTGGTGGTAGCGACAATAATATATTCTGCTTTGCTTTGCTTTGCTAATGGATATTTAATATGCCATAAATGGCTTTTTTCTTCTTGGTATTCCAGTTCTAAGTCAGACAAACTTGTCTGGCATCTTGGGCACCAATTAATAACTCTTTTCCCTTTGTAAATCCAACCCTTTTTGTGGTAATACAAAAAGACTGTTGTTACGGCCTCCTGATAATTTTTATCCATTGTAAAAGCGGTTCTGGACCAATCGCAGGAAGAGCCTAATTTTTTAAGTTGTTCTAAAATTAAATGGCCGTATTTTTTCTGCCAATCCCAAACTTTTTCCAAAAATTTTTCCCGGCCCAAATCATGGCGGGTTTTACCCTCTTTTTTTAGTTGTTTTTCTACAACATTTTGGGTGGCAATGCCGGCGTGATCTGTCCCGGGCAGCCAAAGAGTGGAATACCCCTGCATTCTTTTAAGCCGGATTAATACATCTTGGATAAAAGCGTTTAAGGCATGCCCCATATGGAGTTCGCCGGTAATGTTTGGGGGAGGGGTAACAATAGTAAAGGGTTTGGCTTTTTTGGCCTTTTTAAGAGGCAGTTTATCAGGATTGAAATATCCCGACTTTTCCCAGAGCCGGTATATTCTGTCTTCTGTTTTTTTAGGGTCGTATGCTTTTGGCAATTCTTTCATAGTTCTTGTATTATTACAGATAATATTTCTTTAGGCAACTATCTTTAAGTTCGCATCAGCTTCAATTTTAGACCAGCTTCTTTTAGAGGTTGGTCTTTTTTTGTAGTAGGCGGTTATCGCTATCATAGCGGCGTTGTCAGTGCAAAGGGTTGATTCAGGGATTAAATATTTAACTTCTTGCATTTCTTTTTTGATATTTTCTCCTAATTGACGGCGCAGTTCTTTGTTTGCCGCCACTCCGCCGGAAAGAATAATAGTTTTTGGCGTGTGTTTTTTTGCCGCCTTAATTGTTTTTTTGACTAAGACATCAGTAACTGCCTGCTGAAACGAAGCAGACATATTGTTAATATATTCCTGCGATAATTTGTTGGTTTTTTTTACTTCGTATAAAACGGCTGTTTTCAGCCCTGAAAAGGAAAAATCAAAATTGTTTTTATTTATCATTGGCCGGGGCAGTTTAAATGCTGATGTATTTCCTTTTTCGGCTCTTTGAGAAATAATTGGTCCGCCGGGATAACCTAATCCAAGCAGTTTGGCTGCTTTGTCAAAGGCCTCGCCAGCTGCGTCATCTCTTGTTTCGCCGAGAAGCTGGTAATTTCCGTGCCCTTTCATTAAAACCAACTGGGTGTGTCCGCCAGAAACAATCAAACAGAGAATAGGAAATTTTACATTAGCGCTGTTTGCTAAATTGGCGTAAATATGCGCTTCAATATGGTTTATGCCGACAATCGGCTTTTGCCAGGCGTATGAAAGCGCTTTGGCAAAATTAACTCCGACCAAAAGAGAAGGGATCAGTCCCGGGCCGGCAGTTACAGCGATTAAATCAACCTTTGGCTGATTTGCTTTTTTAAAAGCCTCTTTAAAGCAGGAAGAGATGTTTTTTAAATGTTCTCTGGCCGCTAAATTAGGGACAATACCGCCGTAAGGCGCGTGAGTTTTTATTTGCGAGGAAACAACATTAGATAAAATACGGCAAGTTTTTTTACTGCATTTGACAAGGGCGATGCCAGTATCATCGCAAGATGTTTCAATGGCTAAAATATTCATTGTTTTTATTCTATCTTTTCCTTGATATTTTTCAACTTTTTTGCTAAAATAATTAAAAAAACGGCCCTGTCGTCTAGCGGCTAGGACGCATCTCTTTCAAGGATGAAATCGGGGTTCGATTCCCCGCAGGGCCACAATTTAGAACTTTTCCCAACGCGCATCGCTCCGCGACGAATTCAGACGGGACTGGCGCGCCGAAGCGCGCGGATTTGTCACGAACCAAAGGGTTCGTTCCAACTTTTTTGACGCAGGAGCTGATTTCGTGGAAATCTGCGGATGAGCTCAAAAATCAGACTTTACCCTTATATGTATAAATTAAAATTTGATAAAGAAAGTAAAAAAAGTTTTACCCTTATAGAATTATTAGTGGTTATCGCTATCATTGGTCTTCTGGCTAGCATTGTTTTAGTTAATGTTAATAGCGCAAGATCAAAAGCTAGGGACGCGCGAAGAATAGCAGATTTAAATCAAATTACTAAAGCTTTAGAGTTATATTATTCAGAATATGGGCATTATCCACGTGATTATATCAATTGGCCGGGTGGTAATTGGGGGATTATAATGACTTCTGCTTATGCTGGTATTCAGCCTGATTGGATAGGGGGCTCTGAGCTCGATGGTAATTTTATGGAAGAATTTATTGATCCTATCCCCATTGACCTTCTTAATGGTCAGGATGAAGAATATCCTTTTGGCTTTATTAATAAAGTGTAAGAATTAACCGCGTTGTTCACAGTTTTTCAGGA
>CAYQQO010000038.1:0-5351 GCA_964420115.1 uncultured Candidatus Saccharibacteria bacterium
GGTTATTATCTTTAATCCCGAATTTAGAGATATTACTAACTCTCATAAACGGGATTCCTTGTTCCTGATAAACCTCGCTTCCCGGCTCTACCCCTTTTTTAATTGAAACAATATCGCCTAACTTCTTAAATTTAAAATTTCTTATTTTTGACTTTAGTTTTCCATATTTCGGCTGAAAATATTCTGCATCAAGACGACTGACAGATTCTGCATCTGAAAAATTGACTATATAGGATAAATTATCTTCCGACTGAAAATCTTTCAGACCTAATTCTTCCAAAAGCAGATTCTCGGCTTGATGGTATAATTCTATTGATTTTCCATCCAAACTTAATGATTTATTATATAAAAATTCAACTTGCTGCTGTTTTTTCTTGCTAAGTAATGGTATCTTGTAATCTCTAATTTCTTCGTAAGCTAATGCTGGCCTCGTATTCCCCGTAACCTTTCTATCTGACTGGAATCGTCCATATTTAGAATTTAAAAACATAGCGACATATTCAGGTATTAACTCATTTTTGAAATGCATTCTAACCGAATGCTGATTTATATTGGCTTCTCCAAAAACAGATTTATAAACTGTCGATTTGCCATAAGAAACACCCGTAATAGTCAATAAAACATCTTTGTTGATTAGCTTCGATCGTTTAAGTTGTCCCGTATGTAAATTTCTATCTATGAAAACTATATCTGAAAAATCTAAATATCCAGGCATAATATTTTGAACTCTTAAAAACTTTATGCCTTGCTCTGGATAATCCGCACCTAAAGGAGTCGCCCCTCCTGTTAAGGAATTCCCATTCTCTAATAAATCATTAAATGTCTTAAGATTTTTACCAAACTTCTCTAAATCTTCTTCTAATTTCAAATACTCCGGCTGGTAGTATTCTGCATCCAGCCGCAAGGCTCCTTCTAATTGAGATTTTTTGATTATAGAGTAAGAAATCATCGGGCTGAATTTTTTAAACGATTTTTAAATTGTTGCTCGTTTCTTTGTTGTTGTTCTTTGCTTCTTTGTAAATTAAATTCATTCTGAAAATAACTCCTAATTTCGTTTGTTTCTCTCTGTATTGTTTTCTCTAAATAAGTTCCAATGTTATCAAAATGAATAAAATCCACATAGAATGGTTTTCTTGGCGTAAACCGCTTTCCCGCAACATTAAACATTGTCTCGGAATAAGAATAATTTAGTCCAAAAATTAAATCCCTACCATCTACTTTAACTTTATCCAAATCTTTGTCGGTGTTTAAGCTTTTATTAACGAGATAAAAACCAGAAATTCCGTAATAAACTACTAATGGGTAGAAAAATGCTTTATTTGGCCCATTTTTTTTGATTTGATGAATTCTGTTTTTAGAAAAGATTAAAGCTTTTATGGGTTGAGTTATGGCATTAAAAACTTCTTCTGTTGTTTTCTCGTTTTTATTTTTATAAGTATCATAAAGCTTAGCAGTTTTTTCGGTTAAATAATGATGGGGGCAACCATCTGAAATCATCTGTTTTAATAAAACATCTTTATCCGCATCTGGTATAGTAGTTATTATTGCCGATTTGGCATCCTCTGCGTTATTCTTTTGCATCCTAAAAGCAATTTCGTTTCTGAAATTTTTACATTCTATAAACAAGTAGATGGAAAATCTATATTCTTTCGCCGGATTCCCGGGTCCGCTATTGACATAAAAGATATCTTTTGAAGCGATAATATCAATTTCTCTTGGCTTATCTGTAATATCATCGCAATAATAAGCACTTAAATCCGTCTCCCATTTCAACCCATCCAAAAATTCCACTACTGCTAAGTGTAGATTATTGCCGCTATATTTTATTGCCTCTTTTAGTTCTTTTTTCACAATTAAATATACATTTAATGTAAATCATCACTAATCTCAATAAGTTTTGCCTTTAATAAAATCTTTGTAGTATTACTTATTGCTCCATAGATTATATTAATATTAATATTAGCCTTTTCAACTGTATCAATGAGTTCTCCATAAAAATGCGCCGGCGTATTTCTATAATGCTGCAAAAAACCCTTCATCTCCTTAATACGATCTTTGATATCACGCTTCTCATATCTAGAAAGTTTCTTTTCTTTATCCATAACCGCTTCTAGTTCCTTTAATAATTTGTCTATGTGCTTATCTATTTTTTTTTCGTCAAAATAATAACTTCCAGCCAAATTTTTATTACCAGAAGAGGACAAATCTAATTCTTCTGCAATCTGGAACAAAAAACCTTCTAAAGCTTTATAAGCTGGTGCTGTTAAAAATGAATAATCATTAAAACGATTTTTAATAAGATCGTTCTTGAATAACTCTTCTGTAGTCATGGAGTCTGCTATATGATTAAGAACTTTTTCACTTAAGTAATCCAAAACATTTTCATCAAAAGTATATTGCATTTTATTTATTGGCTGATTCCCTCTTGCCTTTCCAAAGATTGGCTCTTGTGCCCAATTTTTACCAGTTGGTAAATTATTTAAATTGAAATATTTACTCATATTAGGAATTCCTTATTTTAAAAACTAAACTTTTCTTCCTTGACAAATTTCCTAAATTCTTCGGCGATTTGGTCGAGATCGTGGTCTAGAACTTTACGGCCTTTATTGTCAGAGACAAAATTCCCTTTATCATCCTTTTTATAAATATAATCGCCGGAATTGTTTTTGCCTGGTTTTTTAGAAGTCGCCATAAAAATTGGGTAATCTTTTCGCGATCCAATAATTCCATCTGTCCATTTCTGCAGGAATAAAACACTGGTCTTTGTGCCGGTATGGGGTTTGAAAGTATTAATATGCAACCCAACTACCGCCAAGATTCTAGCTTTATCAAAAAGCCATTCACGGATATATTTCATATTAGTATTATTTAAAACCCCCTGCGGTAAAACAACCGCCAATCGACCGCCTGGCCTGACTGCGTCTAACGACCGTTCAATAAAAAGAATGTGGCGCTCAACATTGTTTTTTAATTTACCGTCTTTTTTGGCAAGTTCGTATTGACGAAGAAGGCCAGATTCAGGATTTTCTCCAGCAAAGGGCGGATTAGTCAATAAAACATCAAACCGCAAATAGCGATAAGTAAGCTGGTTTTCTTTTTCATCGGCGGAGCTGTCTATTTTCGCCAAAAGCGACCTTAGGGCGACCCTTGCTTCTTCGGCTTCTCTATCTCGCCAATCTCTAGCGTCAAGCGCATCTCTTTTAAAAATATGATGCCTTCCATCGCCAGCGATAAGCATTAGAGCTTGAGAAATACGCCGCATATTATCATCAAAATCAAAACCAAAAAGGTATTTTGAGGCATAGCTATTCTTAGCTTTTTCTGTTTTTAGCTCTTTCCAAACGTGATACATCACATGGAGTAAAAATCCTCCAGAGCCACAAGCTGGATCAATAATATATTCGCCATCTTTCGGATTGAGCATTTTAACACACATCTTAATCACATGGCGCGGCGTAAAATATTGTCCCTTTTTGCCCTTTGATACTTCGGTAATTAGATATTCAAAAGCGCTATCAATGATTTCTAATTCCCCCTTGCCTAATTCAAAGAGACGGATTTTCTCCAAAAAAGGCACGCAGATATTGAGTCTCGCTGGTGAAAGCCTAATTCTATCTGACTCCTCAAAAGTATCCGGCCATTCTTTAATCGCTTTTTTGAAAAGCTGGTCATTGATTACCTCATATGTTTTTTCCGGATCGCGGTATTTTCTAAAGATGATCTCTTGGTCTTCTCTTTTTTCCCGAGCAAGCTTTTCATCATAAAGCTTTGCATAAATTATCTTAAAAATTTCTTCAAAAACATTCGCCCCGGACCCCGCCAAAGCTAATTCTTCAATTCTTTTTATGATAGAAACAAAATCAAACTTGGGATTTAATTCTTCCCAAGTCTTTTTAATTTCAAATAGGTCATCTATTGTCTGGTCAACTCGCGGAATCTCGCTTAAAGAATCCTGAAATTCTTTTGGATAAGGCCGGTATAATATAACCCGCTCGATGCCATTCGACCAAACTCCTATTTCTGAACCTTCTGCCGAAAGATAGCTCTTAAGCTGTTCGACTCCTTTTTTTTCAGTTGGGCTTTTGACTTCGATAATAATAAAAGGAGTAATCTTATCTTTTTTATAAACAATAATATCCGCCGCTTTAGCATGAATTTCTCTGCCAAAATGAACACTTTTCTCTATATCAATTCTATCAAAAGGATATTTATAATAATTATTGAGCTTATAGAGCCAAAGCTGACGAATGATTTCTTCTGGCCTGCCTTTTTGTTTTCCCTCGTCAAAGACAAGTCTAAGTTTTTTCGATTTTAGATCTCTGATATAAAATCTGCCGCGTTCTTCTTCAGTAATTCTTAATATATCTTCTAAATCAGTGATATCTCTAAATTCCTTCAGACCGTACACGATATCGGGTTGACGGAAAATTTTATCGATTATTTTCTTAGTTTTATTTTGCTTTTGAGTTGGCATAAATTTTTATTACTTAATCGGTTTCCAATAACCATTTTTTAAAACCGAAATAACTTTTCCTGTTAATTGCATTTCATCCGTAAAAGGAATAATGTCATATCTTGGGTTTTCTGGCTTTAGATAAACATAAGGCGGCGTATCGTCCGAAATAAATCGCTTGACCGTTGACTCGTCTCTTATTTGAGTTAAAACAACATCGCCTGAAGAAAATTCCTTTTGGCTTTTAACTAGAACAACATCGCCATCATCTATTCCTGCATTAAGCATTGAATCACCAGAAATCTTTAAGAGAAAAACCTCATCTTTTAATCTTGCCACTTCTGAAGAAACTGATTCCCATTCACCAGGAATTTCAATTGCCTCTATCGGCGCGCCGGCACTAGTTGCGCCAAGAAAAGGGACTAATGAGGGTTTCCCTAAAATCTCATATCCCAGGGGTAGAACCATTAAACTCCTAGCTGATGATTCGTTCCGCTTAATAACTTTGTGATTTTCCAATTTTTTTAATAAATCAATCACCGACTGATTTGAAGCAACTTTTAGTTCATCTCTCATTTCTTCAAAGGTTGGCGGATAACCGCTATCTTTTATATATTGATAAATAATAAACAATAGTTGCTCTTGTCTTTTTGTAATGGTTCTTTTTTTCATATTACCTCCTGAATACATAATAACCCGACTAAATAGTCGGGTCAACCGTTTTCTTGTGGATAACTATTAAATTGCCACTTTTGTAATAAAAACAGATTTAGAATACAGATTTAAAATATGGAATGAATATAAATGCCATCTAAAATAAATTTATAAATTGACTAACTTTTGTTTAGAGAAAATTCATCTCGGAAAACTATAATATAGTTAAATGAAAATCAGGGAT
>CAYQQO010000039.1:0-5260 GCA_964420115.1 uncultured Candidatus Saccharibacteria bacterium
GTATTGGAATTGGTTTTGGTTATTGGCCGGCCCAAAAAGCCGCCAAACTTAATCCGATTGAGGCGTTGAGGTACGAATGATAAAAATTCAAAATGCAAAATTCAAAAATCAAAATTACAATTAAAAATTTAAAAATATGAATAAAACCTTAATAAGTATTATAATTATAGTTTTATTGGTCGGAAGCGGAGTTTTTTCGCTTATTAACTATTCAAAAAAGAGCGGGCAAAACAATAATGAGCAAAAAAATCAAAATCAAGAACAGTTGACTCAAGAGAATCAATTGTCAAAATGGGAGGAAAATTCTGAAGAAGCCGGTTTGGATGATTTAGAAACAGGTCAGCAGGTTTTAGTTATGGGGACCGAGAACAGCGATGGCAGCATTAGCGCTAACCAAATTGTGATTGGCAATGATGAATCTGATTTTAAAAATATGGCAGGGCCATTAATAAAAAATAATGAGAATAATGATGTTCAGCCGGAAAAAAACAAGAGTGAAATGAGCGAAGAAGAAAGAGCGAAATTTAGGGAAGAAAAAATGGCTGAAAAAGAGGCAAGCGGCGAAAATATAAAAGGCGGCAATACGATAAAAGTAACAGGAGAAATAATTGACAAAGATAACATAACCATTACCTTAAAAATTCAAGAAGGCGGTTCAAGGTTAATTTTTTATTCAGATGAGACAAAAGTTTTAGGGTTTAAAATAGAGGATGAGGGAATAAAATAATCTTTATATGCTTAATAAATGGGTTCTTACTTGCTTCGCTCTGCAGAGTCGGATTGGATGCGCGCATGATGAGATATATAGGTGACATCTATAGAATCAAGAGAGCTGGGTTAGGGAAAAATTCTATCAAAGCGTTGCCTATACATCTGTCAGATACACGGAATTGACTTCCGTTTTTGTTTAATATATAATATCAATGTAGATTGATACTTGTGGATAATCATATGAATTTTGACTGTTGTAAAACCAAAAAATCAAAAAATAATCTTGACCAAACGGCCGAGTTTTTGAGAGTCATCGCCGGACCGAATCGTTTAAAAATTTTATGCATCCTGCAAAAGCAGGAAATGTGCGTCTGCGATATTTGGCAATATTTGGATTTGCCGCAAAACTTGGTTTCTCACCATTTGAAAGTATTGAAAGATTACAAGCTGGTTGTCTCAAGAAAAGAAAGCACCAAAGTGATTTACAGCGTTAATTCTAAAATAATAAACAAATACTATTCGCTTTTGTCGCATTATATTAATAACCAATAAAACATATGACCATCAAAATTTTGGGTTCTGGTTGCCCTAATTGCCAGACACTGAAAAACAACGCAAAAAAGGCCGTGGAAGAACTTGGCATGAAAGACGTTCAGGTTGAGCACGAGTATGATATCGCTAAAATTACAGAATACGGCGTGATGTCCACCCCGGCCATTGTGATTGATGAGCAAGTCAAAGCCTCGGGCCGGATCCCAGATGTGGAAGAAATAAAAGGCTGGCTTAAGTAAAAAAATCGGCAATATTTATCTCTGTCTTGTAACAGAGATAAAATTTTACCAATAGTATCAATATCTATTGATAATTGAATGTTATTTACCCCGTTAAAAAAACAAATAGTAATTGAATAATTTAAAATAACGGGAATTAAGTATAATTTATTAAAAGTATGGAAAATATATTTTCTAACGGGGTGAACAAAGAAATTAAAATTTTTATCCTGCTTATTGGATTGTTTTTGCTGTTCTATTTCATGCCTATGGAGTCGGTATTTTTTACCGGAGCAATTCTGTCGGGCTTTAAATTATTAAACGAATACGCCAGAGAGCATGTTTTAACTTGTTTGTTGCCTGCTTTTTTTATTGCCGGAGCAATCTCGGTTTTTGTTAAAAAAGATTTTGTTTTGAAATACTTGGGCGGTCAGGCTAAAAAGGTGGTTTCTTATTCATTAGCCTCGGTGTCTGGGGCAATTTTAGCGGTTTGTTCTTGCACAATATTGCCATTGTTTGCCGGTATCAGAAAAAGAGGGGCGGGGCTTGGGCCGGCTATTGCTTTTCTTTTTTCCGGCCCGGCGATTAATATCGCGGCGATGTTCCTTACTTTGTCTGTCTTGGGTTTGAATATTGGCCTGGCCAGGATTATTTCGGCTATTGTCTTGTCTATTTTGGTCGGCTTATCAATGCAGTTGATATTTAGAGAAAAAACCGAAGACGGCAATCTTTTTATTGAACAAAGCAATCAGCCGTCATATGGTAAAGTGACTGTCTTGGTTTTTATGCTGACAATGGCGGCGGTCTTAGTGGTGAATGGCTTACAAATAAATCAATTATTCAAATACTTCTTAATGATTGGCTTGACTGGTATGGCGGTGATAATAGCCCTGACTAAGTTTCAAAAAGAAACCAACAAAAAGTGGATTAAAGAAACCTGGTCTTTTACTAAAATGCTTCTGCCGATTCTATTTATCGGCGTGTTTGTGGCCGGTTTTATCATGCCTTTCTTGCCTCAAGAGTTGATTGAAAAAATAGTCGGGTCAAATTCAATCACCGGTAATTTGGTGGCTTCTATGTTTGGGGCGTTTATGTATTTTTCCACTTTGACCGAGATTCCTATCCTACAAGCTTTAATTGCCAAAGGCATGAGCCAGGGCCCGGCTTTGGCATTGCTTTTGGCCGGACCTTCTTTAAGTTTGCCAAACATGTTGGTAGTAAGGCGGGTTTTGGGCAACAAAAAAACAGCAGTTTATATTTTATTGGTTATTTTTTATTCAACCATTGCCGGCTTAATTTTCGGCAGCTTAATCTAAAACGAAGCTATGAGCAAAAAATTAATACTATTTTCTATTTTAATTGTTGGGGCTATTGTTTGGGCCGGGTATAGTCAAAAAACACCTAATCAAAGCATTGATAACAATTCTACAACAGCCAATACTAATAATGCGTCAAATCTCATGTCCAAAGCCGAGGTGCCGACTGACAAAATTGAAGTGGTCCACTTTCACGGCACTCACCAATGTTGGTCTTGCATCACGGTCGGTGAATACGCTTTAAAAACAATCAAAGAAAAATTTCCCGAAGAATACAAAAACGGCACAATTATTTTTAAGGATGTTAACGGCGAATTGTCGGAAAACAGAGATGTGGTTATAAAATACCAAGCCAAAGGGTCATCGCTTTTTGTTAACGCTATCACCGACGGGAAAGATAAAATAGAAGAAGATGTAAGGGTTTGGCGGCTGGTTATTAACGAAAGCCAGTTTATCAATTATTTTGAAAACAAATTAAAAAAACTTTTAGGCGAGTAAGATAATGGATTTAATAAACGCCTTGATAGACAATTACAACATCCCGCTTTTGACCGCTTTTTTGTTGGGCATTTTAACATCCATTAGTCCCTGTCCACTCGCTACCAATATCACCGCCATCGCCTATATTTCCAAAGAAATTAAAACTATTAAAAAAACCTTGCTTAATGGTTTGTTTTATACCCTTGGCCGAGGAATCAGTTATACTCTTTTGGCTACTTTGATTTATCTCGGTTTGTCCTCATTCCAAATATCCAGAATTTTTCAGGGCTGGGGCGATAAGATTTTGGGGCCGGTTTTAATTATTATTGGCCTAGTGATGTTCGGGGTGATAAAAATTAAAATCAGCGGGCATAACCAAAAAATTGAAAAGTTGAAAGAATGGCTGGCCGGCAAAGGATATGTCGGCTCATTGCTTTTGGGCGTTTTATTTGCTTTGGCTTTTTGCCCTTACAGCGGCGTTTTATTTTTCGGCGCGCTTATTCCTTTAGTTTTTAAATCAACCGAGGGCCTAATCTTACCTCCTGTTTTTGCTCTGGGCACAGGACTGCCGGTCATTATCTTTTCATTTCTGATAGCTTTTTCAATGCAAAAGGTCAGCAAAGCTTTTCAAATGGTTCAGAAAGTTGAAAAAGGAATGAGATACGCGATTGCCTCGGTATTTTTAATCACAGGAATATATTATTTGCAGTATCTGGTTAAATATTTAATTCAATTATGATTAGCAATGTTTTTTATGTCGCTTTAAGCATTACAATTTCTTAACATTGAAATCATAATAAGAAAATATCCGCTTGATATGCTGTATATGGGTGTGGATAACTTATATACAGTTATCAAGGTCGACTCATCTATTGGTAGCTTAAAAATAAATCCAATTACAATTATGAATAGGAAAACATCTTTAGGGATGGGGGGTTTAGCTCTTGCTCTGATGCTGACAGTCGGTGTTTCAGTTGTTATGGCGGCAGACAATTCATCCAGCGCTGATTCTTTTGTCAGCCATTGCGGGCAATCAATCCAAAAAGGTTACGGGATGATGTCTGATACAATTGCTAATCTTTTGGGTATGAGTCAGGAAGAAATTCAAACCGAAAGGGGAGGCGGTAAAAGTATTTCCGAAATTGCTCAAGAAAAAGATATCGCCGAACAGGAGTTGATTGGCGGCATGTTGGAAGCGAAAACGCAGAATTTTCAAGAAGCCGTAGAAAGCGGCTATTTGACGCAAGAGCAGGCAGACGAAAGAATGGAATGGATGAAAGAAAAAATTGAAAGAAAGGTTGAAAATGGTGGCGGACGCTTTGGCCGCGGAAGCCACGAAGGTTGTGGTGGGTGCCATAGGTAGCGAGGCACGATCAAGGGAGGCAAAATTCGTTTTGCCTCCCTTGAGGTAAGCATATAAATTTATGCGTGAAAAAATTTTAATAATTGAAGATGATGGAAAAATAGCCGATTTGGTTAAGCTTTATTTGAAAAAAGAGGGATTTAAGGTGGTGCTGACGGATAATGGTGAACAAGGACTGGAAAAAATTACCAAAGAAAATCCGGATTTGATTGTTCTTGACTTAATGCTGCCAGAAGTTGACGGACTAACAGTAGCTAAATTAATCCGCGCAAAAAGTAATATGCCGATTATTATGCTTACTGCCAAAGATGAAGAAACGGATAAAATTGTTGGGCTTGAAATTGGCGCCGACGATTATGTGGCCAAGCCCTTTAGTCCTAAAGAACTGGTTGCCAGAGTTAAGGCGGTGTTAAGGCGAACTTATGAAACTGAAAAAGAAAAACCGATAATCAAAGTCAAAGATTTGGAAATCAACCAAGATAAGTTTGAAGTGGAAAAGAGTGGTAAAAATATTGAATTAACGCGCCGGGAATTTAAGCTGCTGCTTGCGTTGGCGCAAAGTCCGGGTAAAGTTTTTTCCCGTTCGGAGCTGATGCGCTCAATCTATTCGCATGACGATG
>CAYQQO010000040.1:0-5037 GCA_964420115.1 uncultured Candidatus Saccharibacteria bacterium
TTTAATCCTGAATTATTCCTTACCTGGGTGGTTCAGTTTAGTCAGGACCCGTCAACTCTTTATAAAAAAAGGAAGGAAAATTTTTTCGTGAAGCAGAAAAAATTTTCAAAAACTACCCCTGGCCAAAAGGAAAATATATTGCCTACTTATCAATCTTTGACTTTTGCCCAAGATTTCTAGATAATAAAACTTTTTTCGTTTTTATGTATGATGACGATATAATATACTGATGACAGTTTTTCACGAAATGCTTCATTTCATATTTTACGATTATTGTTTGAAAAATTATCCTACAGTATTCAAAAAACAAAACACTGAAAGTGGTCCCTTTTGGGAAATTGCCGAATTATTTAATGCCGTAATACAACAAACACCCGCTTTTTCAAAACTTCACGAGCCGATAAACGAAATTGGATACCCAAAACTTAAATCGAAATTTAAAGAAGCTAAAAAAGTATGGAATGACGACACTGATGATTGGATTACAATGTTTGGAATAAGGTATCTTGAAAATTTTGAATAAGGAGTTTTGAATTTTGGGCATTCACCCCTAGCCCCTCTGCCCAAAATCCAAAACAAAAAAACAAATTTATGATTATTGAATAAAAAGCCTGTCAAAATGAAATTGAATGAAAAATATTTTTTGAACTCGCTCCTTTCAGTCGCGCCCCGCTGCGCTCTCCTCCCTTCGGTCGTCGGGGCGTATAACACAGCGTATGCGGTTCGGGGCTCGGCTCGCCCCTCTCCCATATTTTTGCTCCCGTTGGTCGCAAAAACATCGCATACGCTGGAACGTTATACGGACATCGCTCCGCTCGTCCGTATAATGTCCGCGTTTATCAACGCTATTATTGCTCCTTGCTCCGCGACGTCGCATAACAGCGTTTATCCTAAATTTTTGTCGAAAAGAAAACTTTTCTCCAAAAACTTCGGATTAAACGCGGACATTAGGCGAAATTTTGTTTGAATAAAATTTTTATGTCAATATTTTTCAATAATAATAAAGAACAAAAAGAGTATATCAAGGGAAAACTTATTAAAGTATGTCCCGAATTCAAAACAGGAGGATATTTTTTTAGGCAATATTTAAAAAATTATATTAATAGCAATTCAATCATTTTAGATGCAGGTTGCGGAAGTGATGGAATAATATCGGAATTTCAGTTTATGCCGAAATTGATTATTGGCGTTGATATAAACAAAAAATTATTAGATAAAAATAAAATCGTAAATAAAAAAATAGTTTCTGATTTAGAACACATCCCGTTAGGCAATAATTCTGTAGATATTGTGATTTCTGAATTTGTCTTAGAGCATTTGCGTAATCCATCCGCTGTTTTTAAAGAAATATATAGAGTTCTGAAACCCAAAGGGGTGTTTATTTTTATTACCCCAAACATCATAAACCCTATCATGACTTTAAGCAAAATCTTGCCCCACCTTTTTCATACACTATTAAGAATTAAATTATTAAAAAAGGAAGAAGAAACGCACCCTACATATTACAGAGCAAATACTTACCTAAGGTTACTAAAATTAGGAGAAGAAACAGGATTCCATAACTATGAAATTACAAGAGCTGGCAACCCTGAATATTTTGGATTCTGCAAGCCACTAGTGCCAATGTCAATATTTTTTGAAAAACTAATTGACAACAATTTTTTAAATACTTTTAAAATGTACCTTGTTGGTTGTTTTATAAAAAAGTAAAATTTTATTCAATCAAAACTCAAGGGAACGCTACGCTTTCATTTTGGCCTTTATTTGATAAAATAATAAGGAAGCCACAATGAACCCTCGCCTAACAAAGAATAAAAGGAAAATGCCTCGGCTCGGCATTTTCCCAAATCCCGCGCTGTGGTAAAATTAAGCCAATAGCAACTTAACAAGTTTTGAGAATAGAATAAGTTTTACGCCATTTAGTCGGCGCGGGACTTCTTTTATTCTTAGACATTATACGGACATCGCTCCGCTCGTCCGTATAATGTCCGTGTTTATCAACGCTATTATTGCTCCTTGCTCCGCGACGTCGCATAACAGCGTTTATCCTAAATTTTTGTCGAAAAGAAAACTTTTCTCCAAAAACTTCGGATTAAACGCGGACATTATACGACATATTACTCGGACACCCCTTTGCATTTTTAAATGGAAAACTTTATAATGTTTAACAATTAAGTACTATTACTATGGAACAAAATTTTAATTTCAAGAAAACATTCCTAATCACAATGATTATTTCTCTCAGTATAAGTGCACTGATTGGAATTTTCGTTTTCTTATTTGGAGACTTTGGAGAAACCGAAGCAAGATTGCTACTAACAACTTTAACTATTGGAGGTTATAGTTTAACTGGGTTATGTTGTTCGGTTTTATATGAAAAAAGAAAATTCACTATATTGGCATTATCAGGAATGGTTGTTTCTGTTATTGGCTTTCTATTTACAGTATTAGTAATCTGGGAAGCAATAGATTTAGATTATTCCTGGAAAGCACTAATAATATTTATTGTTCTTGCAACAAGTACAGCACATTCCTGTTTATTACTACTCATCAAATCTGACAAATCCTTAGTAAATGGATCACTATCAGCAACAATAATATTTATTTCAATTGTAGCTCTGATGCTTATTATCCTTGTACTAGGTGAATTTGATATAGGTGAATTTTATTTTAGACTTCTTGGAGTATTTGCAATCTTAGATGTGTTGGGGACAATAGTAACTCCAATCTTAAATAAAGTATATTCATTACAACATTAAAATTTTGTTCTTTATGTTTTAATGGGGTGTCCTGCGTCATACGCTACGGATTTCTTTCAGAAATCCTTTGGGACGCTGCGCTTTCGTCACTATCGCTCCTCACCCTCGTATAACAAGGGATAAAAGGAAAATTGCTCGGCTCGCAATTTTCCCAAATTTTCTCCGTTTCACTCCGAAAACTTCTTTTATCCCCGAAGGTTATGTGAAATAGCCAGAAATTTCTTTACTTTTTTAGAATTTTTTGGCAATTTATTTCAGGTCGAACATAGCTTATGATATGGTAGAAATAATAAACTTAATCTAAATTACTATGAATGAACAAAATATCCCGCAGTCAAATGAGCCCGTCCAAGACTCAAAACATATTTGGATAATTATCATCGCTATAATCGCTACTGCCTTAATCGTCGGTGGCGGAGTTTATGCGTGGCAAAGATCAAGTGTAAAAAAGACAGAGCAAAACTTACAACAGCAGATTGTATCTTTGCAAGAACAAATTAGTCAATTACAGCAAAATAATGCGTTGACATTAACTCCAACAAAATCTGATACAAGTAGCGATAAATCATCGGACGGAATTGAAGAACCAAAAGAAGTTGTTGCTGCTGCAAATTGCGACGCATTTCCAGACAAATTAAGCTCGTGTACAAAGTATAAATGTCAATTTGTCCATCCGTTCACTGGCGAGACAATGCAAAAAGAAATTACCGGAATCGTTGGTGGCAAATGTAACTATGTCGAACAAATGCCAAACAATGGGAAATTGGAATGCAATTATACAACAAGCCAAAGAACAGCCGCTGCTCAATACTACAAAGACGTGGCAGCGGCCGAGTCAACTGGAACAAGTATGAATTTAAATTTAGGTAGCGGAGAACAAAAAACAACTTACACAATTGATGGCAAAGAAGTTGAGAACCCACTACAGACATTTACGACCGACGGAACTTGTGTAATATCTGGCTATTAAAAAGTATTGATTGGGCGCAATTCACCCCTTCACTTCCCCTCTTGCACCCAGCCAATTTGAAAAAATACAATTTTGTCCATTTTAAAATACTATCCTAACGGATTAAAAGGAAAAGCATACATCATATAACAGCGTGTATGAGGCTACGGCTTTTTACAAAAGCCTCTGCCCAAATTGCTTCGCAACTTCTCATACACGCAAATGTTATGTGAAATTCAAAAACCCCCTCAAAAACAAAGCTTTATTAATTTCTAATCGTAAGAATGTAATATGACGCTTGAAAAAAAGATAAGTAAAATATTCAAACTAAATAATAATGAAGCGTGGCTGAAACACGCTAATCCTTGGAGTGCTTATTCACGTTTTTCTATGCTTCCACTTTTAGCTATCTCTTTTTGGAGCAGAGTATGGCTTGGTTGGTGGGCGCTTGTGCCAATCATTATTGTCCTATTGTGGTTATGGCTTAATCCGAAAATATTTTCTAGAGCAAAAAGCACCAATAACTGGGCATCAAAAGCAGTTCTTGGCGAACGTGTTTGGATGAATCGTAAAGAAACATCTATACCAAAACACCATTTTTATATGCCAAATATCTTATCAGTAGTTGGAGGAATTGGTATGCTTCCATTTATTTGGGGATTATATTTTTTGGAGGTATGGCCGGTAATTTTCGGTGGAGTTGTTATTTTCATTAGCAAGCTTTGGTTTGTCGATCGTATGGTTTGGCTGTATGAAGATATGAAGCATTTACCTGAATATAAAAAATGGCTATTCTAATAAGGGGGTTTTTGAACTCACTCCGCTACGCTTCGCGCCCCGCTGCGCTCTCCTCCTTCCACTCGTCGGGGCGTATAACAAGGGATATACGGTTCAGCCCTCGGCTCGGGCTTCACCCAAATTTTTCCTTCACTATGTTACGGAAAAACTTCTTTTATCCCGATACATTATGTGAAATAGCCAGAAATTTCTTTATTATTTTTTAGAATTTTTTGGCAATTTATTTCAGGTTGAACATAATTTGTGATATAATGTAATCAGTTTAATAATTTAACCAAAATAACTATGTCAGAAAAATTTGGAAAATTTAATACGCTCAAATTTGGAATAGCTGGGGGGATTGCAGCAGGAATCTGTGTTGCTTTTACAACAATACTTGGAATTTATGGGTTTTTTCCAGAATACAATAATTTGATTGTCAGTATATATGGATTGTTAGGATACTCTATCTCTTGGATTGGAATTTTTTTAGGGGCAATTAAGGTGGACCCAATCCCTGGACAGTGATATTTGATATTTAAGATAGAAAAA
>CAYQQO010000041.1:0-4777 GCA_964420115.1 uncultured Candidatus Saccharibacteria bacterium
TCCTTTTTGCCCTTTTGCTTTTCGGGCTTCGCCCGATTTTTTTGCGGGGCTTTTAATTTAGTAGTTGCCCTTGCCCCACCACTCCCGTGCGCGGGCAACAGAAAGGAGCTCCCTATAATTTGTTTGATTGAAATTAAAAAATGATGTATCATTATAATTGAGAAAGAAAACAATATAACATTTACTTTATACATTATATTGTATATTATAACATAACACAATGGCAAATTCCAAAATAAGTTCAAACATTAAGAAATTACGCACAGAAAAGGGCTACTCACTTGAAAAAGTTGCTCGTCTTGGTGATTTATCGCTCAACACAGTGATGAGAGTAGAATCAGGAGTAAATAAAAATCCCACCATTGAAACGCTAACAAAAATTGCAAAAGCGCTAGGTGTGGGTGTTGATGATTTAATAAAATAATAATTTCAACATGGATAAATCAAATAACAAATTAATAAAAGTCCTTGAAGATTTTTGGCCCCGAAACAAGGCAAAGGGCCTTCTGGCGCAAACCGTATTTTTGCAGGAGATAAAAGATGGAAATTTTGGTGGAGAGGCTCATAAAAAACTTTTGCCGGGCTGTTGGTTGCTTGCTCCAAAAAGCTCCGATTTTTACAAATTCAGATTTTGCTTCTTTATTCACCCGCAGGTTATCCCGACTTCAAAAATAGAAAGTTTTACTGCTGAACAATTGCTAGAAGACTACTACCGGCCATTTCATGCAATAGCAGAATTTATGAATAACGCCGGAATTGGCGTAGCCTATGCCGTCCCGCTTACTGACAGTGGTGTATTGCCTCTTGCGGAATTGCGAGAGCGCGATTTCCAGAATATAAAGTGGCAGTTTTATAAATTCTCAAACAGCGAATTTATTCCGGAGAATGCAGTCGAATTTTTTGAAAAGTGGGAAGGTACGAGAGGAAGACCAAGTTATGGCGGAAATTGGGATCCGGAAATAAAGAAAAAGATACAAAAGTTAAGTCCAGAAGTGCTTACCGATCTTTTGCTAAATGAATTATTCTACACAGGCTTTCTTAAAGGGACACTCAAAAAGCCGTTGAATGACCCTTATGATGTGGATTCATTTCTGATTAGTATTTCACAAAAATTTATCCTCCCTATGGAGATAAAAGAGAAATTTCCCGGTACTAGTGGGAACGAGCAATTTTTTGGCATTGATGCCGGACGAGTAATGATGTTATTGAGGATTTGTGTTCCTAACGACACTAATGCCATTTACTTAATTAGAGAACTGGACGAACAAGGGAATTTTATTAAGTGGAAGTATATCACTTTGAGCGACATTATTATGACTTCGAGCTGGAATTTACAGGCGGGTGGCCCGGGCATGGGTGGTCAAAGCACACAAACTATAAGATTGCCTTATTCTTTATTCAGAGAATTTAATACCGAGGAAATTTCTGAAGAAAGCCTGCGAGATATAGGCAGTCTCCCCAAAGATGTGAAAGGAATAGCAAAGCATTTCGGCGATTCTATAAAAAAAAGATTTCAAACATAGACATGGCCAAAAGGAAACTAAAATTTATTGATCTCTTTACCGGAATAGGGGGAATACGGCTCGGATTCGAAAAAGCCGGGGCCGAATGTGTCTGGTCAAATGACTACGACAAATTTTGCGGAATAACCTATGGAAAAAATTTTGGCAACGAAGATTTATTTATTGGAGACATCAGAGAAGTTTCCTCTGCTGAAATCCCGAGTTTTAATATTTTGTGCGGTGGCTTTCCGTGTCAGCCTTTTTCAATAGCAGGAGTTTCAAAAAAGCTCAGCCTCGGCAGGGCACACGGTTTTGAGGACAAAACGCAGGGAACACTTTTTCATGAGATAGCAAGAATAGTTAAAGACAGAAAACCTGATGCTATTTTTCTTGAAAATGTTAAAAACCTTGAGGGGCACGATAAAGGGAGAACATTTACTGTGATAAAGGAAACCATAGAAGAACTGGGATATTCTTTTTACCACCAAGTAATAGACGCAAAGGCAGTTGTCCCCCAGCACAGGGAGAGAATTTTTATGGTGGGTTTCCGCGATAGGGATTTAGATTTTAATTTTCCCGAATTGTCGCAACTGAATCCTAAGATAAAAGAAATTTTGGAGGAAAAGGTCCACGATAAATATACGCTCACGGATCATCTTTGGAATTACTTGCAGAAGTATGCGGAAAAACATCGCCAGAAAGGCAACGGTTTTGGTTTTGGCTTGGTTGATATGGACAGCCATACAAGAACTCTTTCTGCAAGATACCACAAGGATGGGAGCGAGATTCTTATACCTCAAAAACAGAAAAATCCGCGCAGATTGACTCCTCGCGAGTGTGCGCGCTTGCAGGGCTTTCCTGATTCTTTCAAAATTCCTGTTTCAGACACGCAGGCCTATAGGCAATTTGGTAATGCGGTGGCAGTACCTGTAATAGAAGAAATCGCTAAGGAAGTCATTAAAACACTAACGAAGAAGCCCAAAAGAACGACTCCTTATTCTGTTCAGCAAAAAATGGCTTTTGTGCAAGCAAATGACTGATGTTCACACAAAACAACAGCGTTCAAAAAACATGGCGGCGATACGGAGTAGAGGAAATAAATCCACCGAGATCGCCTTTTTATCTTTTCTCAAAGAAAGCAAAATACGCGGCTGGCGCAGACACTACAACATAGAAGGAAATCCAGACTTTGCTTTTCCGGAGCACAAAATAGCTGTCTTCGTTGATGGTTGTTTTTGGCATGGATGTAAAAAATGTATGGTAAAACCGAAAACAAATGTTAGATTTTGGGAGAAGAAAATAGAACAGAATAAGCGGAGAGATGGAGATGTAAATAAAAAGTTGAAAAATAAGGGCTGGCGTGTAGTTAGGATTTGGGAGCATGAGGTGCAGAAAAATTTTGAAAAGGCAGTTGAGAAAATAGCGAAATCTTTGAAGCAATAATTATAAACCTTTGAGATGGAATTTGGATCGCTCAAGCAAATAATTAGTCGTTTGACCAACCTATCAAGGAGAGCAAAGCGGAAAATACCGATTATAGATAATCGGTTTATTTGTATTTCAGATATATCAAATACGGAACTCTGTGCTGTGATATCAAGTTATTTTTTAAGAAAGGGTTATTATTTCCCGGTTTTTATATTTCCAGACGTAAACACACGCTATGGGGAAAAGCACGAGTCAGATTCAGATGGCTATATTTCTGCAATGATTGGCAATGAAACATCAGTGCTAATTGGCAACTCCATTTCCAGAATGACAGGATGTAATTATGTGATATATGCAGGGTTAAGTGAATATCAAAAAAGTTATATGAGTAAATACGACTTTGATGTGATTGATATTCAAAATATAGATGAGGTCGAAGATAAATTAAAAGAACATGTACCTATCCCTAAAAAAACTATAAGGTGTCGAAAAACACAAACATTGGAGGGATTAGCTGTGGCTGCTGGATCTGGAGCCCGTTTAGTTATCGACGAACAAGCGGACGAAATTATTCCGAAGAAAAGCGGAAGCTCTGATGGGTTAATTTTGGTAGAGAAAAATACTAACTACGGGGTGACTTCAGTAATAGGACTAAATTACGCAGCTTCATTGGGTGCAGACATACACATAGCAGAGTCATTTGATAAAAATGAAAGAGGAGAAATTGAGGAGATTATAAACGAATGGAGTAGGAGCAAGGATAAGGCATTATTTGCGAGAATATCTCAAGAGATAGAAAAAAGAGTAATGGGGGTTGATTTCACAAAATATAAATTTGCAACCTTTTTTACTAACGGATTACCCTATTCTCTTTATCTTAAAAATGTTATTCCATTCACTTACGTCAATCTTTCCATAAGACCAGATCTATTTGTTTGTAACAGCATTGGTTGGGAAACGGGAGATAGGTTTTATTCAGCGATTATTTTTTCTCCAGAATTTTTTAAGGAGGAAATATCTGGAGAAGAAACTGAAACTGTTAAAAACGAGCTTGATGCACAAAAGTATTATGTAAGGTTACTATTAGGAAACGACGCGACGGCACGAAATTTAGATTTTCACGCACAGCATTTTCCATATGACATACTGCATATCTGCAGTCATGGTGGTGTTGCTGATGGGTATGAAGTAACAGAGAAATTCAAAGATAGAGATGGAAACGAACATACGGTCGTCTATGACGAAGTAGTATCGTTCGCCGTAGTTGGAGGAGAAAAACCCATTGAAGTCACGAGGAAGACTGCTTTCGTCTCTTTTGATGGCTATAAGTGGATGAGTAAGGAACTTAAGGAACAAAATTATCCTAACTATGTTTTCAAGGACATGTTTAGGGCGATGAGTTTAGAAAATGACACAAAAAAAGCAGCTCCACGCAAGCCAAAAAAGAATATACCATTAGCAAATGTCATTTTTACTATTGATGGTTTTCATCAAGGTATGTTTCGCATCCTTTCGTCTCACCACTCTCCAGTCGTGTTTAATAATTCTTGTTTTTCTTGGGGAGAAACATCGAGATTTTTTATATCGAGTGGCGCTCGTGGTTACATAGGAACTCTTTGGGGTATAGAAAATGACGCGGCAGTTAAGGTGGGGAAATTCTTTTATTCTGCGGCGAAGAATAATTCGGTAATGACCTCGTTGTTTAATGGGCTTAAGGAAATTAAGCATACGGATTCAGAGGATATTTATGTATATTGGGGTCTACACTTTACATCGATTTCGAGTCGGGGTGTGACCCCTCCTAGAAATACTGACCCACTTTTAATCTTCAGATAAGGAAATGTTTT
>CAYQQO010000042.1:0-4634 GCA_964420115.1 uncultured Candidatus Saccharibacteria bacterium
GAGCATTGGATTTTTCAGGAATTTCTGATAAAATAAGTTCGAGCGGAGTTGTATAATTCCACCATATTGGACTTCTCGCAACAAAACTAATTTTTTCGTTGGCGGCGCGAAGTGCGTCGCGTGGCGAACGAGTGGAACAAGAATGGCAACTGCGCGCTCGTCGTCGGCGCGACCTACCCCGATGAACTCCGCGAAGTCCGCGGAATCGTCGGCGATATGCCGATTCTCATTCCGGGCATCGGTGCGCAAGGTGACGACGTGGAGAAGACCGTGACGGCAGGCAAGGATAGCCGTGGCTGGGGTATGATCATTAACTCCTCGCGCGACATCATCTTCGCCTCGAAGGGCGCGGACTTCGCGGAAGCGACTCGCCGCGAAACCAAGAAGCTCCGCGATCTCATCAACCAGTACCGATAGAAAGGAGGTGAAGTCATGAACGAGCAAGAATTTTTGGAAGTTCTCGGCAAGGTCGGCGCAGTCATCGCTGACAGTCACATCGTCTACACGTCCGGCAAGCACGGCACGGCATACGTCAACAAGGATGCGGTCTATCCGCATACCGCAGAGACGTCGCATCTCTGCCGCGCCATCGCCGAGCGGTTCGCGGACGACAACGTGCAAGTGGTGATCGCTCCGGCAATCGGCGGCGTGATCCTCTCGCAGTGGACGGCACATCATCTCACCGAGATGAACGGCCACGAAGTGCTCGGTGTCTACGCCGAGAAGTCCGAGGGCGGAGACGCTTTCGTCATCAAGCGCGGCTACGACAAGCTCATCGCTGGCAAGAACGTTTTGGTGGTGGAAGATGTTCTCACGACGGGCGACTCCACCAAGAAAGTTGTTGAAGCCACGCGAGCCATCGGCGGCAACGTCGTCGGTCTCGGCGTCCTCTGCAATCGTGGCGGAATCATGTCGCAAGACGTGGCAGATGTCCCGAAGCTCACCGCGCTCGTGAACGTAAAGCTCGACGCGTGGGACGAGATAACTTGTCCGCTCTGCGAGCGCAACGTTCCGGTGAACACGGACGTTGGCAAGGGACGCGAGTTTCTCGCGCGAAAGCAGTGAACTCGCAACGAGCTCTAACCGGAGCTGTCATCGCAAGATGGCGGCTCCTTTTTCTTTTCCCAAAATTTCAAAGAGCAAATTTTATTGCAAAAACAAATTTTTTCAGCTATTATCCAATTGTATTTGTTTTCGCAACTATCGGCGCAAACTTTTTTCGAAGCGAGGGCGTGGCGGAATTTCTCCCCCCAGACCAGTATGAGAAAATAGAATAAGATATTGCTCTGTAATATGGTGAAGCCAGAAGGCAAGTAATGCCTGCCCGAGCAAATTTCAGGGATTTTCAAAATTGCGTTAGCAATTTTGCAGAAAATGGTTTCGAGCCGCACTGTAAAGATACACCAAGATTAAACTTTCAGGAATTTTGCCTACCGATTCAGTCGCGCGAAGCGCGGAAATCAATCAATTCTGTTCAAAAAATGTTCGAGCGGAGTTGTATAATTCCACCATATTGAATTTGAGAGCCAGATCGTGGGCGGCTCGCAGAGCAGGCGGTCGTCTTCTCTTTTTCAGAAATTTCTGCTAAAGCAAGTTCAAGTTAAGTTGCATAACCACACCAGAATAGCTTTTTAACAAACAAATAGAAAGGAGGACGACAAATGCAAATTATTGTGGTCAGGAAGAATCTCCAAAAAAGCACGGTTAACGGACTATCAGTGGAAAAACTGCCACCGTTCTTGCGAAAAAAAGTCATCAGTTTGCTTAGAAAATTACCAACTGATCTCAAGCGAATAGAAATCAAGAAGAAAGTCAAAGATGCTATTTTGGAAATTACTCAAGGGAACATCACCCCTGATCTTATTAGAAACAAAAAGACAAAGGCCGAATTCCTTAAGAAAATGGGACTCTTGAGATGGTATTTTTCCGGCCATTGGTACATACACAACTCAAGAGCATTGACCCCGCCTGTCCGCTGCGCTCACTGCCACATAATCAGACAGAAGCCCAACACCAAATACTGCCTCAACCCTGAATGCCCCTCCCACCAAAAATGGAAACTTATTATCGGCCCATCATACAAGAAACCACGAATGAAAGAGTATTCCAGAGCATATGTTAGCAAGCAGATGGGGCAACAGAGAAAAGCTGGCTGGCGAACATAGTTTAATCAATCCGACAACGTATTTACGGGGCAGCAGAAACATCTGCTGCCCTTGTTTTTTTTAAAAAAACCTGTTATTTTATAGAAAGTCCGCCGCAGACGGACAATAAATAAATTCTAACCCTTTCCTTTATAAGGGCAAAAATAAAGGCGGG
Organism: uncultured Candidatus Saccharibacteria bacterium; assembly: GCA_964420115.1. Lineage (GTDB taxonomy): Bacteria > Patescibacteriota > Minisyncoccia > Portnoybacterales > UBA2143 > CAYQQO01. The sequence goes on from CAYQQO010000042.1 coordinate 2,320, forward strand.
CCGGTAGTTCAGTGGCAGAACGCCTCTTTTGCACAGAGGAGGTCGTGGGTCCGATTCCCACCCGGTCCACACGAAGATGACAAAAAATACATCTTCCAATATAAAGATTATCTACGAAGACAAGAATCTTTTAGTCATTGACAAACCAACTGGCTTAATCGCCCACCCCAACATCCCAGGACAAAAAAACACACTTACTGACTGGTTAATTGCTCGCTTCCCAGAAATAATAAAAGTTGGCGACGACCCCTTAAGGCCGGGTGTTGTTCATCGTTTAGACAAAGACACTTCTGGATTAATGATTATCGCCAAGAATAATTTCTCTTTTGAGTTTTTTAAAAAACAATTCCAAGAAAGAAAAATAGAAAAAACATACACAGCCTTGGCAGTCGGCAAAATTAAAGAAGAAAAGGGAATTATTAGCAAAGCAATCAGTTTATCTAAAAAAGACAGAAGGAAAAGAAGCGCCCTCTTGGACGAAAAGGCTAAAAAAGCACAGACAAGATATAATGTTATTAAAAAATACAAAGAATACAGCTTGCTAAAAGTAAAACCCCTAACTGGCAGAACACACCAAATTAGAGTCCACTTATCATCAATTGGACACCCTGTTGCTGGAGACAAACAATACAAAATAAAAAGAAAAAATCCCCCTAATAATTTATCCAGACAATTTCTCCACGCCAGTTATCTGAAATTCCATTCACCTGATAATAAATTGTTAAAAATAAAATCAGAACTTCCTAAGGATTTAAAGGAGGTCTTAGAAAGATTAGAAAAAAATGAATAAATTAGAAAAATTCAATAAAAAACAACAAAAAGAATTGCCGGAAATAAGGTCTGGATATACTGTCCGAGTCCACCAAAAAATTAGAGAAGGCGGTAAAGAAAGAACGCAAATTTTTGAAGGTTTGATTATTGCTAAAAAACACGGCAAAGGAGTTAACGCCACTATTACAGTCAGAAAAGTCAGCCATGGCGTCGGCGTAGAAAGAGTATTCCCTATCCACTCCCCAACTATTGAAAAAATAGAAGTGGTTAAAAAACACAAAGTAAGGAGAGCCAAACTCTACTATATCCGCCATAAATCCGCTAAAGAAGCGCGGCTCAAAGAGATCGTAGAAAAGAAAAAGAAAAAATAAAAAAAGCCCAGGTGGTGGAATTGGCATACACAGCAGGTTGAGGGCCTGTGTCCGTAAGGGCGTGCGGGTTCAAGTCCCGCCCTGGGCACCAGTATCAAACTTGTCGGTTTTGAACCAATGTCGGAGTGGGCGGCGCAAAGTGCCGTCCACAATTCGGTCTCTGAAAAACCATTAAGTTCTGTATCGGTCTAGTGACTAGGTACTAAAACATGAAAAACAAAAAAATCGGCATTATCGGAATAGGCATGGTAGGAGGAATGCTAGCGCGCTATTTTAAATCTACTAAAAAGCAGCTTTTTTTATATGACAAATATAAAAAAATCGGATCGCCGCAGGAAATAAACAAAGCTAATATTATTTTTATCTGCGTTCCCACCCCTACCCACAATAAAAACGGATTTGATTTGTCGGCCGTTAATAGCGCCTTTAGAGCAATCCAAGGGAACAAAACCATAGTCATAAAATCAACTGTTTTGCCCGATACCACTGATAAATACCAAAAAAAATATCCTCAACACAAAATTATTTTCAACCCAGAATTCCTATCTGAAAAAACAGCCTATAGAGACCTAATTAAACCAGATATACAAATTATCGGCCATACAGCCAAAAGCGCAACAATAGCTAAAGAGATTATAAAATTACTACCTAAAGCCACTTTTGAAAAAATTATCCCAGCTAAAGAAGCAGAATTATTTAAATACTTTCATAATGCACATGGCGCCCTTAAAGTAGTTTTTGCAAATGAACTTTATGATTTATGCCAAAAACTAAAAATCAACTATGAAAATATCATTGAATGCGCCTCAGCAAGCAAGCATATTCTTACCTCAGAATATCTACGTGTTAACCAAGGGGATTATCGCGGCTACGGCGGTTCCTGTTTCCCCAAAGATATACGCGCTTTGATACGATTTGGCAAAAAAAACAATATAGAATTAAAACTTCTCCAAACTGCTGAAAAAATAAATAATCAACTTTTAAGAAAACAAGGCATAAAGACATAATAGATGCAGAAAGAATCAATAACAAATCAGCTGGCCGCTAATTGTTTTGCAAACCTTGCCTAATTTTCTTAATTTATTATAAAAGCAATACGGGCGGTTAGCTCAGTTGGCTAGAGTGTCTCGTTTACACCGAGAAGGCCGTAGGTTCGAATCCTACACCGCCCAC
>CAYQQO010000043.1:0-4546 GCA_964420115.1 uncultured Candidatus Saccharibacteria bacterium
TTGGGATAAGTCTGGTTTAGGGAACTCGCGATCGCGCTTCTAATGAATTCTGCATTGTTATAGCAAGGTGTAATGATGGAAACAAGAGGATTCATGGTTTTAGTTTTTTAACGCTATCCAGTAGCAAGTTTTTTTCCTACTAACTGTTCCACTTAAATTTGAATTTAGTCAATTATTGCTGATTACACTTTTAATATAATCATAAAGTTTTTGATCTTTGTGACAGATTTCTTTAACTCTGTTCTCCTGATAATTTTTAAGATTTTGCTCAGTTTTAATGAAGGTTTTGTTTTTATTCTTTTCAGAGGTGACGTTTTTGGGGTTTAAGTCATCGGATTTAATAATCCTTTTCCTTCTCAGTTCTTCAGCAACTGATTTCATATTTTCATTCAAACCGATAAAATCAAAGCAATCAATGGCTTGATATGCTTTTTCCTTTATAACATCAGTATCTAGTTTTTCTTTTCCACCTTCACCCAAAAAAACAATCAATAAATTTCCTTCTAAAACTGCTCTTTCTGAATCAATGTACTGATCAAAAGCATAGTCTATGCCTTTAGATTTAAGCAAATCTAAGTAACTACTACCCTCTTTTTCTTGTGCAATATCATAGTTAAATGCAGATAAGAATCTTGAAATAGGAGAACGTACAACTGTAAAAAAGTAATAATTTGGATGTGCCAATTTTAAGGTATGAATAAAAGGAACATGACCAGTAATCACTGGATAGCCTCGGTTAAATTTTTCAATCAATAGAGCTTGGCGTAACTGATATAATTCTCTTTCAATTTCTAAATTCCATTCAGATTTAGACCTTTGTCTTTTCATATATTGATTATAGTCGGTTCTAGTCTTCGGTCCGTCAATGTGACCCGCCCAAGACATTTGATCTTTATCCCGTAAGCTAGACATAATAGAAGTCCCAGCACACTTTGGAATGTGCATGAAAGTAACCTTTTGAGGATGGGCTATATTTCCACAAACTGAACCTATTTTGCTGGCGACTTTTTCGGTATGAATGAAGATGGATTTCATAATACAAAAATATAAGGGAGCATGATAATTCGATAGCATTTTTTGCCTTTAGTTTACCTAAACTAAATAACCATTATACTTTTTAAGAGTCTCTTTGTTTTCAATGTTTACTCATTTAAACGATTGTTTTTTATACTTAGCATTCTTAGAATTTCTGTAATTTTGTTAATGCGTATCTTAATTTGACAAAGCTGATTTATATTTTTTCGACCTGCTTTTCCCATTTTTTCTGCTAACTCAGGATTACTCAATAATGTGATAATTTTCTCAGCCATTGCTTCATAATCAAATTCTCGCACCAAAAAGCCCGTTTCACCATCAATCACTTGTTCTGGGATTCCATTATGCAAAGTTGAAACAATGGGTAATTCTAAAGCGGCGGCTTCTGCTAAAGAAAGACCAAACCCCTCTTGATCTCCATTGGGAGCAGTTACACTATGTTGAGCCAGTAGCCAGTGCTGATTAACAATTGGGAGAGCTTCAGCGCGGGGTAATGCTCCATAGAGTTGGATCGAATCATGTAAGCCAAGTTTACTAATACGTTCTTTTACTCTTAGCATTTCTGAACCATCCCCAATCATAGAAAGTTTAGCATCTGGAACTTGTTGTTTAACTAAAGCAAAAGCCTGCACGACAGCTACAGGTTGCTTTTTCAGGGTAAAACGTCCGAGAAAAACTAGAGAAGGAGAACTGTTTTTACGTTTTTCCCATGAAACAGGAGATAAATTTTCAACCTTAACCCCAAGCCTTACTACATGAATTTTATCAGGGGATGCTCCTTCTAACACGAGTAACCGTCGAATATGATTAGAAGCAACAATGAGAGCGGAAGCATCTCGAAAAACTTTGTGTAACTCCTGACGATAACTAACTTCGTTTAAGGCGCTGGTAACATCAGAACCATGAAAATGAACCACAAAGGGAACACCTAAACTTTGGAGAGTTTGACGAGCAACAATTGCAGTTTTTCCAAAGTCAATGTAAGCTACATCTGGCTGTTCAGTTTTAATAACAGGGAAAAGTTGACGATGAGCTTGTTTCAGCAACCGTTGAAAACTCTTATTGACTCCCTGTTCTCCTAACCATTGCTCAACACGGAAGCCAATTCGATCTAACCAAGAGGTTAACACCATAAATGGAACTTCTCTTATCGTTAAGCTAGGAATTTCTTTCCCATGAAAACGATTGCAGATTACCGTTACTTGTTCTCCAGCTTCTGATAAACCTATGACCAGATCACTGACAAAAGTTTCTGAAATCAAGCCAAAGTCACTTACTAAATAGACAATATTCATTACTACTCACCCAATTAAAGTTCATAACCAACCTTGAAAGCAACTTCACCACAAATTTTTCTAATACGCTCCATATTTCTCTCGCCGAAAAAAGTTTCGGTATCTATAGACGAATTTCCTTTCGGCTGAAATTGAGTATCTTTGATCTGTTCTATGTTATGTTTAATCGGCAAATTTAAATCACTGGCTAATTTATGAATTACTTCTACCTTATTTTCCTTAAACGACTCATATCGAATAGGAATCACATTAGTCTTAGAATTTAAGTAAATTTCAAAGACTCGCCGACAGCGTAAAGCAAGAGTTTCTATATAAGTATTCCCCTTATGATCTGCCAATGTTCCATCAAAAACAACCTGCCAATAAGGCAGTTTTTCCCGAATATAGTGCCAATGCGTATCTTTCAAATCTTCTAGATTACCTGGGAGATTAGCGCGATTTAAAATACTACGAATATTATCGTAAGGGTTACGAAGAACAAACACTTGAGGTGAATTAGGAAAATGAGTGCATAATTCCTTATAAAAAAAGGTAAAACCAGGTTCTTTGATAATCTCTCTAGAGAAATAAAAACGCGCGCGATCCAGTAATTCATCTAAAGATGTTTCTTTTTTGAGTAGTCGTTCTTCTAAATCCCCATATAAACAAAACATATCTACTGTATAAGAAAGTCCCGTTGTTTCTCCAAGAAGAGCGGTTACTGCTGAAGTCCCAGATTTTTGATTACCAAAAACTAGAATAGGGTTAGGATTAGCTTGGGAGGTATAGCGTCGCCAGCGTTCTCTAATTCTATATCTTGCACTTCCTAAACTTTGAGAAGGATTTTTTATAATATTTCTAATTTTTATTTTGATCTGACTCATCGGTTATATCTATCAAATTAAGTCATAGTTAAGTATAACTTTTGAATTTATTAACTTAATCATCAAGCTGCTTACAAACCTTAAAAATTTTATCCCTTATTTTTTTAGAGGAATGATCTTCAAGAAAAGAGTGATATTGATGGTCACTAATTTTAATTGAATGACTAATCATATTGATTGAGTTTGAGATTTCTTGAGGATTGTTGCTAGTTGCTATTGGCCAATTATATTGGTTTACAATTTTTTCCATGATGAATCTTTTATTAACAATAACGGGTTTTCGCAAAGCCATTGAGCGAGTCAATATATGACTACTATAGGGATGATCATGATAATGTAAAAACATAATATCAGATAATTTAATAAATTCCTTAAATTCAGCTTCATTTTTAATAAAGTAGTTAGTGTCAATATAGGCACTTCTCTGGTGTAATCTGTCTTTATACTCTCTAATGACTTTAAGTTCTTCTTGAGAATACTGATTCTCCTTTAAAGTTCCTAGAATTAGTAGAAAATATTGACTGAAATCTAGGTTTAGAAAGGACTTCAGCAATAAAATAATATTCTTCTTACGGGTTAAGTTACCTAATATGGCAATAACTTTTTTCTCTATAGATTCAGTTTTAATTTTTTCAATCAACTTATTATTTATTGAATCTGCTTTATTGGTTTCTATTTCAACAATTTCGGGTAAGTATAAACAGTTAATATTTTTGATTCTTTTTTGAAAGAAGCGTTGATAGGTGGGATGTAGAACTAAAATCCCCCGACAGGATTTAAGTGAAAAGTTTTTTTCTGCATAAAAGCGTACTCTACTTTTCTCTCTTCCATAAGCAACTTGTGATTTATAAGATGGTAAGATATGCAATCCAATCCACTGAGATGGCATAAAAATTCGAGATATTATAAGAGGAACTGCTGGCATTGCTGAGTCAGTATTAGCAAAAAATACTGGTATATCTTCCCCAATTTTACTGATTAATCTCTGAGTGGCAATTAAGTTAAATAAAGAGGCAAATTGAATGGGATTAGAAGTGAGTTTAGTTATGGGAGCTAAAGTTTGATCTAGTATTCTTAATAACTTAATAAAAATTTTATCTAATATAGTTAGATTCAGAGCGATAACTTGACATCTTTCTAGGTTATTTTGCTTAATGTTTTGCTGTAACTTATCATTTTCTACGCAGCAAGCATAAACTGTATATTTTTCATTCAGTATAGATAAAATTTCCATAAAATATGTTTCGTGATGTCCTCCCCAGAAACATAAATCAGTTACTAATATTTTGTCCATATTTTCCATAGTGTAACTAAAATGAGAATTTTCTCTGTTGAGCAAATTTAATTCCTCTA
>CAYQQO010000044.1:0-4397 GCA_964420115.1 uncultured Candidatus Saccharibacteria bacterium
GCATACATATTCAGACCCTTAAAGAGTCCAATATGTATGTGAACTTATGCAGTGTTTTGTAAAAAAGATCTTTATTTTTCCAGCGATTAAGAGTAAAATAGAAAGCACATGCTTAATTTAGAATTAGCTCAAATATTTAATAGAATGGCTGATTTGTTTGAAATGGAGGAGGAGTTTTTTAAATCGCGCGCCTATAGCAAAGTAGCCCGTCTCTTAGAATCAATGGAAAAGGATGTTTTTGATATTTATAGGGAAGAAGGGATGGCTGGGCTGGAAAAAATATCAGGTATTGGCAAGGGAATAGCCAAAAAAATTGAAGAATACATTAAAATAGGGAGGATTGCTGAATACGACAAGCTAAAAAAAGAATCGCCGGTTGATATTGAATCGCTTTTGTCGGTAGAAGGGCTGGGGCCGAGAAAAATCAAGCTTTTATACAAAAAACTGGGGGTAAAAAATTTAAAAGATTTGGGAAAAGCGGCTAAGAATAAAAAAATTAGGGATTTAGACGGTTTTGGCGCAAAAACTGAAAAAAATATTTTAGAAGGAATTGCCTTTGTTAAAGCTAGCAAAGGTCGTTTTCTTTTAGGGGAGATATTGCCTGTTGTCAGGGAAATTGTTTTGCGGATGAAAAAACTCTCCTGCATAGACCAAATTAACTACGCTGGTTCTGTTAGAAGAATGAAAGAAACAATTGGCGATATTGATATTTTGGTTAGTTCAAATAATCAAGCTAAAGTCAACGAATATTTTACTCAAATGCCGGAAGTGATTAAGGTCTGGGCCAGGGGACCGACAAAATCTTCCATCCGCCTTCGCGGCGGCTTTGACTGCGACTTAAGAATTATTAAAAAAGAAAGTTTTGGCGCCGCCTTGCAGTATTTTACCGGCAGTAAAGATCATAATATTTTAGTTAGGCGCTTGGCCATTAAAAAAAGATTAAAGCTCAATGAATACGGAGTGTTTAATAGCGGGGGAAGAATCGCTGGTAGAAATGAAGAAGAAGTTTACAAAGCTCTTTCCCTCCCATATATTGAACCGGAATTAAGGGAAAATAGAGGAGAAATAGAAGCAGGCCTTGGAGGCAAACTGCCCCAATTAATTGATTACAATGACATTAAAGGGGAAACGCAATGCCATACTGACTGGAGTGACGGCAGAGAAACAATTGAGCAAATGGCCAAAGCGGCTAAAAAAATGGGCTATAAGTATATTGCCATTACCGACCACGCTGGTTTTCTTCGCATTGCCAATGGCATGGATGGAAAACAACTCTTGAAGCAAATGGATGAAATAGACGGGGTTAACAAGAAAGTCTCGGGCATTAAAATATTGAAAGGGGCAGAGGTTGATATTAAAATGGACGGCACTCTGGCTATTGAAGATAAAGTCCTTTCCAAATTAGATGTTGTTTTAGTGAGTGTTCATTCCGGCTTTAAAATGGGAAAGGAGGATATGACAAAAAGGATTGCCAGAGCGCTTGAAAACAAATATGTTAATATTTTAGGCCATCCGACAGGCAGAGTAATTTTTAAAAGAGAAGGTTATCAAATTAATTTAGAAAAAATTATTAAAACAGCCAAAAAAAACAAAGTTGCTTTGGAAATTAACGCTCATTTGGACAGACTGGATTTAAAAGACACAGATGTCTGTTTGGCAATAGAAAAGGGGGCGAAGCTGACTATTGGCACCGATGCTCATTTCACTTTGCATTTGCCAATGATGGAGCTGGGTATTGCCCAAGCGCGTCGCGGTTGGGCCCGAAAAGACGATATTTTAAATACCAGATCATTGACTGACTTTTTAAAATATTTTAAGGAGAAATAAAGGGGGATAGTTCATTTTTAAAAACTAAAACAAAGAGCAAAGGAGAAGGTTATGAAGCTGGTTGATTTGGCGCGCGACACGGGAGAGAGGTTGAGTCAGTCAAGAGAGGAGATTGCAGTTGCTTGTTCTCTTTGGGAAGAAAAAACCAATGGCAAAGAAGTCCTTGAAATCCCGGAAAGCGATTTTACAAAAGCTTTCAAGGAGCTTTTATTAGTTGAATCCAAAGCGCGGGCCATTGTCCAGTCAGCTTTTTGTTTAAGAGAAAGGATAGCCTCTGTCAGGATTAAGTTGGAAGATAGTATTAAGGAAGAAAGAAAAAGAAAAGAGAGAGACTTTGAAGAAAGAGAAGGCGTAAAGCAATATTTCTTTTTGTTCTTCTGTTATAAAAAAGCCGTGTTTGTGTTAAAATAAAGCAAATGCGGCTTTCCTTTATATATGGAAACAAAAACAAAAAAATGGCTTTTGGTTATTATTTGGGCTTGTTTTATTTTTTTCCTTTCCCACCAGCCAGATTTACAATCAGGTCTTCCCGGTAAATGGGATTTTATTCTAAGAAAATTAGCCCATGTTACAGAATACGGCATTCTAACATACCTTTTAATCCAAGCGATAAGCCAGCGCCAAATATCTAAAAGGAAAACAATGCTAATATCAATTCTTTTAGCTCTTCTTTTCGCTCTTTCTGATGAATACCACCAAAGCTTTATTGTCGGCAGAAACCCAGCGGCAAGAGATGTTTTAATTGATAGTGTTGGGATAATAATAGCCAGTTTTATCCTTGCTAAAAAGAAAAAATAGATGTATGGTTTTAATTAAATAAATGAACAACTTCACCGCCAAAGAACTTATCTCTTTTCTTAAAGAAACATCTAAAATTGTTGACCCGAAAATAAGGGAGATTTTAAATCTTTATGTTAGCAGGGAATTTAGAAGTTTGGTTAATTACCAAATTAAAATGGGCGGCAAGAGACTGCGGCCCGCTTTGGCTTTTTTAAGCTCTTTTGTCTGCGGAGGTAAGGAAAAGGATATTCTTTACCCGGCAGCTGGTTTGGAAATTTTACATAACTACACTCTAATTATTGACGATATTATTGATGACAGTCCTTTAAGAAGAGGCAAGCCGACTGTCTGGGATAAATACGGCAAATCAATGGCTGAATGCTTAGAAGTATATTATGCGGCAGCAATATTTCAGGCGGCTAACAATTCAAAAAAACCAAGCGAGGTTTCTGATATATTTTCCAAGGCGCTGAAAATAGTTTTTGAAGGCGAAATCCTAGATATTCTTTTTGAGCAATCAGGCAGGGAAGAAGAGGAATATATAAACGAGAATCGTTACAACCAAGTTAGCCGAAGAGATTATTTAAAAATGATAAGCAAAAAAACAGCTTCTTTAATGGAGGCCTCTTGCGAAGTTGGCGCTATTTCTACCAACGCTTCAAAAGAACAAACCACCGCTTTAAAAAACTACGGCTTTAATTTAGGAGTCGCTTTTCAAATACAGGATGATATTTTAGATATTTTTGGCAATCAAAAAAAATTTGGCAAACCAATCGGCCAAGATATCAGAGAAAGAAAACTAGGCAACATTGTTATTTTTTACGCTTTAGAAGAACTACCGCTCTCAAAAAGAAAAACAATTCTTTCTGTTTTAAGAAAGAAGAAAAGAAAAGAAGAGGATATTAAAAGAGTGATAAAGATTATTAAAAATACCCAAGCGAGAGAAAAAGCAACTTTTCTTGGCCAAAAATACCTCAAAAAAGCAAAAAACAACCTTAAAAATCTTCCTCAAAACAAATGGAACGAGGCTTTAGAAACAATGGCTGATTTTGTGATAGGGAGGGAGAGATAGGAGGTAAAAAAAGAATAGCTTTCTGATCTGATATGTTTTCAAAGTGTTTAAATTTTGGGGCAGCCAAAGGGTATTTGAAGTGATGGGGGATATTTTGTTTCACAAAGAGGATTTTGGTGGTTTGGTATTTGTTCCAACTACGGGTGATATTCTTCGACTCAATCACGCGGGATATGAGCTTTTTGCAAAGATGCGGGCGTTCGGCAAGCTTCAGGTTACTGATGAAAACCTTCTATTTTGGAGGGAGTTAGAGAAAAAACTCGTTGTGAAGGAGGTGATTCGTATATAAAATCCGCTACACCGATTCCGAGCAGCCAGCATGGTTATGCGATTTGCCCAAAAATTCTCTTGCCATCCATCGTCTTTCAAAACCCCAACACCTAATTCCGGCACAACTTACATCAATGATTGCTTTTTTCCGCACACTCTCAGAGATTGAGAATGTGGTTTAATTGTGAAGTGCTTTTTCAACTTGATTTGGTTCAATTATACCGCTCTGGGAACCGTAGTCAAGTGGAGATGGTATTATCCACGCGCATATTCAGCATGATACATAGATAAGATAGAATGATGGCATATGAACAAAAAAGACAAAATATGCCTTCATTGCCAGGCAAACATGCGCGAACAATGGATAAAACTACATTTGGGAAAAAAGATACCTGACCCCTCCTAGAAATACTGACCCACTTTTAATCTTCAGATAAGGAAATGTTTT
>CAYQQO010000045.1:0-4286 GCA_964420115.1 uncultured Candidatus Saccharibacteria bacterium
TTATTGATAATTTTATATCACCTAAAAAGTCCAATATGTTATGGACGGATACATAAGATTGACATATTTTCTTTAACCTACTATATTGAGGGTGATTGTTGTTTAACAAATAAATAGAAAGAAAAGACATTCGTCGCCGCAAGGAGGAAGGAGGCGGATTTTAAAATATATCCCAGAGTCGTTTAGGGGAGGGAATGATGAAAATAATAGAATTTATGGGTCTGCCAGAGGCAGGCAAAAGCGAGCATACTGACAAACTGGAGAGGGATTTGCGGGCCAAGGGATACAAGGTTTATAAAATCTCTGACCTGATAAAGGGAGCTCCTCCCAGCTTGGCAGATGAGGTTTCCAAGAACAGGTGGGCTCTTAATGAAATAGACAGCCAAATCGTTCTTGCCAGGCAGGTGGATCTCGACGTCGTGCTTATTGATCGGGGCTTTTGGGCTCATTTTGCTTCGTTGGAGGCCATCTCTAGAGAGGGTAAGATCATCAAGGAGCTGGCCAAGGAAAAGGAGGTAAATAAGGAAGAAGTAATTGCTGAGATACGCCGTATCCAGGATTTGGCTGTGATTCAATCTGTGGTTGAGGATTTTTACATTTTTATCGGTGTCTCCCCCAAAATAGCCCTTGAACGCGATCAGAAGCCAAGCAAAGTTCACCGTTATGGGACAATTATTGCTCCAGGCATTCTTAAAGAGATGAAGGAGGTCTATGAAGAGCTTCTTCAGAGCTCTCTTCAGGATGATAGGCTGCTGATAGTTGACGGGGAGGGCGATTTTGAAAAAAATCGCAAAAAAATCCTCAAGATAGTTTGTCGACTGATTGCCGGTGGGAAAACTGATGCAGCGTCAACAGCAAAGAATAGGGGGAAGGCGTGGGAAAAAGAAACAATAATTCAATAAAAACGACTCTGGGAATATTATAAGCCGCTTTACTATCCAGTCCAGAAAGTGATTGGGAGTGGAGCGGCTTTTTTTTAAATTATTCAAGGGTTTTTTGCGTTGGTTTATGCTCAGGGCATTCTTTATTACTGCATTTTATTATATTTTTTGACGTCTGGACCATTAAAGAACCACACTTGTCGCATTTTTTGCCGTTTCCCTCTCTATCGGCGGGCAGGGGTTTGTCCCAAAGAGCAAAATCGCATTTAGGATATCGTGAGCAGGAATAAAATACTTTCCCCTTTTTTGTTTTTCTATCAACAATCTCTCCTTTTTGGCATTTGGGGCATTTGACGCCGGTAGAAGTTGTTATTGGTTCGGCGTGTTTGCACTCTGGAAAATTAGAACAGGCGTAAAATTTACCAAAACGGCCTAACTTTATAACCATGGGATTTTTGCATTTAGGGCAAATTTTATCAGTCGGTTCTTCTATTTTTTTCTTTTCTACTGCTTTGTATTTTTTTAATAAATTCTGATGGAAGGGCGAATAAAAATCAGCAATGATTTTTCTCCAATCTTGTTTTTTATTAGCAATTTTATCTAATCCTTCTTCCATTTGAGCGGTAAATTTTACATCAACAATTTGAGAAAAATTTTCTTTGAGCATATCGGTTACAATGGCGCCAATTTCTGTCGGCTGGAATTTCTTTTGATTATTCTTAAAAACATAGTTTCTTTGCATAATTGTGCTGATAATTGGCGCGTATGTTGATGGCCGGCCGATGCCGTATTCTTCCAGCGTTTTGACCAAAGAGGCTTCACCATATCGCGCTGGCGGCTGGGTAAAGTGCTGTTCTGGCATAAGCTTGATTAATTCTAGTATTTCTTCTTTTATCAAAGGAGGAAGAATATTTTCTTTTATTTTGGCCGGATAAACTTTTAAAAAGCCGTCAAATTTAATTATTGAACCATTGGCTCTGAAAAGATAATTTTTTGCTTCAATATCAGCTGTTGTAGAATCAGTAATCGCTGGGCTCATTTGGCAAGCGATAAAGCGCTGCCAGATTAACTGGTACAGCTTGTATTGTCTGGGGTCTAAGTATTTTTTAATTTGTTCCGGCTGGCGGCCCGGTCTTGTCGGGCGGATTGCCTCATGCGCCTCTTGAGCGCTTTTTTTCTTTGTTTTGTATACCCGTGGCTGGGCTGGTGAGTAATTTTTGCCGAATTTTTCAGAAATAAATTCTCTTGCTGATTTAAGGGCTTGCGATGAGATGTTTAAAGAATCGGTTCTGTGGTAGGTGATAAGGCCGGCGCTTTTGTTTTCTCCTAAGTTGATTCCCTCATAAAGCTGTTGGGCCAGCCGCATTGTTTGTTTAGCTGAAAAGCCAAGTTTTCTGGCCGCTTCTTGTTGGAGAGTGCTGGTGGTAAAAGGCGGGCTAGGGTGTTTTTGGACTTCTTTTTTCCCGATATCAGTTACTTTGTAATCTGCTTCTTTTAACTCTTTTAATATTTCGTTAGCTTGATTTTTATCTTTAATTTCTAATTTTCTAATAATTTTGTCATCTTTTTTAACCAAGCGGGCCAAAAAATCTTCCTTTCTATCTTTTTGTTTTAAATTAGCTTCAATAGACCAGTATTCTTCCGGCTTAAAGGCCTCAATTTCTCTTTCTCTGTCAACAATTAATCTGACAGCGACTGACTGGACGCGGCCGGCAGAAAGGCCTTTGGCCACTTTTTTCCAAAGAAAAGGAGATAGTTCATAGCCCACTAATCTGTCCAAAATTCGTCTGGCCTGCTGTGCGTTGACTAAGTCCGTATCAATTTGGCGAGGTTTTTCAAGCGCTTTGATAATGGCCTTTTTGGTGATTTCGTGAAAAACAATTCTTTGATAGGGTTTTTTCTTGCCTAAATCAAGGATATTTAAAAGATGCCAAGCAATAGCTTCTCCTTCCCTGTCTAAGTCAGTGGCTAAAATGACCAAATTGGCTTTTTTGTTGGCTTCCTTTAGTTTCTTAACTACTTGGCGGGCTTTTGTCGGGATAACATATTTGGGCTCAAAGTTTTTTTCAACATCAACGCCTAATTTTGATTTTGGCAGATCTCTAATGTGGCCGTAAGAAGACAAAACAAAATAGCCACTGCCTAAAAAGCGGGAAATGCTTTTTGATTTAGTTGGGCTTTCAACAATAACAAGATTCATAGCTAATAAGTAATGGGGGTTATTTAATCACCGCCCTATAACATAATTATTCCCTCCTAAGTTTCTGGCTTTTCCTTTTATTTCCATTAAACTTAATGTGGAATTGACCACTGGGGTAGATAGTTTAGTTTTTTTAATAATTTTGTCAATATGAAGAGGGGTGTTAGAAAGATAATCCAAAATTTCTGACTCTTCTTTGTTGTTGGGCTGGATTTTCTTTGTCTGGTTAGAATTAGTGAGAAGATTTAAATTTAGTTCTTCTAAAATATCATTGGCTTGGCTGACTAATTTCGCGCCCATTTTTATTAAGCTATTCGGGCCAACGGAGTTTTTGTTAAAAATATCTCCCGGGATAGCGAATATTTCTCTGTTTTGCTCCAAAGCGTCTCTGGCGGTAATTAAAGCTCCGCTTTTTTCCGGCGCTTCTATAACTAAAATGCCCAAAGAGAGACCGGCAATAATGCGATTGCGTTGGGGGAAGTGCTGGGCAAGCGGCTTGGTATCTAATGGAAATTCGCTGATTAAAACTCCTTTTTGGCCTATTTCTTCAGCCAATCTTTTGTTAGTCGCGGGATAAATATTGTTTAGTCCGGAGCCCAAAACAGCAATTGTTCTACCGTCGCTATCAAGGGCTGTTTGGTGGGCAAGAGTGTCTATTCCCTTGGCTAGTCCGCTGACAATAGTTATTCCCGCTTGGCTTAAGTCGGCGCTTATTAGCGGCGTTACCTGCTGGCCGTAATAAGAAAGCCGTCTTGTGCCGACAACTCCCAAGCTTAATTGATCGGCTGGGTCAAACTTGCCTTTGGTGTAAAGGGCGGCCGGCGGGGCATAAATTTCTTTAAGAAGACGGGGATAATTTTTGTCTTTTATGGTGATTAATTCAACTCCGCAATCTTTTAATTTTTGAAATTCTTTTTCCGGATCAATTTTTAAACGTTTAATTTTGATTTGCCCGATAACCCTATCTTCAAGGCCGGTTTTTTTAAACTGATAAGTATCAGCTGACCAGGCCCTTTCTAAAGAACTGAAATACGAAAGCAGTTTTTTAAAAGCAATCGGTCCGACTTGGTCGATTAAATTAAAGGCGTTAAAAAAAATTGCCTCTTTTGCCATTGCGATTTAAGATATTAAAAATACTGTTGTCAATCACTTAAAATGTCGCCCTTATCTTTCATCAAAATGTCGTCTGAAAGAAAAAAACAAAA
>CAYQQO010000046.1:0-4132 GCA_964420115.1 uncultured Candidatus Saccharibacteria bacterium
ATACAGTTCTTTTGCACATTGACATCAACTTGGCATTAATCGCCTTAATGCTTATGACAACAAATCTTTTTCTTGGCTCAAAAACAACTGAGAATATCGGGACAGCCATACTTTTCTGATTTATCTTTTATGCGTAAACAAATTAAATACATAGAACCGAAAGGGAGGACAAAAGATGACTAAAAAAATGACGGACATTGATATCCCTATAGAAACAAATGGAGAAGTTCTCCGAAAAGAGCCGTGGTGGAAGGATCTTTGGATACCAGCTATGACTATTCTCTTAGTTATTCTCTTTGCGATCATGCTTCTTCTTTAGAAAACAAATCCTCTCGGAATAAACTAATAGAGGCGCGCTCCGGCCCCGACTAAACAAAGTTCGGGGCTTTTTTGTTTTCTCAAGTCAAACAGGACTTTTTCCATTCACCCGCGCTAATACAATCTATTAGCGCGGGGTTATTCACATTGATTATTAATAAAAAAAATGGTAGGATATTTAGGTAATGAAGCGAACATTAGCTGTTAAAACAGGGGGGGGAATTGGCGAAGATGTAAAACTGGCTGGCTGGGTTCATACTCGGCGCGACCACGGCCAGATTATTTTTATTGACCTGCGCGACAAAACCGGCATTGTCCAGCTTGTTTTTCTACCGGAAAATCCTGTTCTTTATAAACTGGCTAATAATTTGCGAAGCGAATGGGTTGTTGAGATAACCGGCAAAGTAAAGGAAAGGCCGGGTAAAATGGTTAACGAAAAAATAGCAACAGGGAAAGTTGAAATAGAAGTTAAGGAATTAAAAATATTAAACGAAGCAAAAACACCGCCCTTTGAAATTTCTTCTGATATCTTTCCTCTTTCTCAAAAAGAAGAAGATAAAGAAAAAAAGGAACTTACTAAGAAAAAAACAGTTAGCGAAGAAGTACGACTTAAATACCGCTATTTGGATTTAAGGCACTTAAGAATGCAGAGGAATTTACGCCTACGGCATAAAATGATAAAAATTATTAGAGACTATATGGATAGAAAGGGATATATTGAAATAGAAACCCCTATTTTAACAAAATCAACGCCGGAAGGAGCTAGAGATTTCTTAGTGCCAAGCCGTTTGCATCATGGACAATTCTACGCCCTGCCGCAAGCGCCACAGCAGTTAAAACAATTAGTTATGGTGGCTGGTTTTGAAAAATATTTCCAAATTGCCAGATGTTTCAGAGATGAAGATTTAAGAGGGGACAGGCAGCCGGAATTTACCCAGTTAGACATTGAAATGTCTTTCCCAAGCCAAAAAAAAATTCTCCGTTTAGTAGAAAAATTATTCATAAAAATTGTCAGGCAGTTAGTCCTTCTTGATAAAAATTTATCAAAAACACTGACATTTAACCCTTTTTTAGTAGTAGACTACCAAGAAGCAATAAAAAAATACGGGACAGACAAGCCAGATCTGCGAAAAGACAAAAATAATAAAAATGAATTGGCCTTTGTCTGGATTGTTAACTGGCCTCTTTTTGAATGGGATAAAGATAAAAAAAAATATGATCCCCACCACCATATCTTCACCGCTCCTAAAAACAAAGACATACCTCTTTTAGAAAAAGAACCGCTTAAAGTCCGTTCATGGCAGCATGATTTAGTTCTAAACGGCCATGAAATAGGGGGAGGGAGCATTAGAATCCACAGAAGAGATATTCAGGAAAAAATATTCAAGCTTGTCGGCTTAACAGAAGAAGAAATAAATAAAAAATTCGGCCATTTATTAAAGGCGTTTGGATACGGAGCCCCTCCTCACGGAGGCATAGCCATAGGCATAGACAGGTTTTTAATGGTTCTTTTGAGTGAAGAAAGCATCAGAGAGGTAATAGCTTTTCCAAAAAGCGGCGATGGCAGGGACTTAACCATGAAAGCCCCCAGCTCTGTTGAACAAGAACAACTTAAAGATTTAGGAATTAAGGTTGATTTGTAAATTAAAACAAAATGCTGGCGAAATTAGTAGTGACAATTTCAATCCTGCTTAATCCGCTCGCTTTTTTATTTAGCCAGACCCCTCTTTACTGGATGGCGGGCGGTCAGAACCCCATTCCGGAAGATATGAGCGATTTAGCCAGCTGGCAGGAATCTCTTTTATCAGCTCTTTTAATAAGCAATCCTAATTTTCTGCCTATCCGCAACTGGGGGGTTGATGAACCGGATGTTGAGGCAAGAGCGGCTTTAATATATGACTTGGGCAAAGATAAAATTCTTTACCAAAAAAACAAAGATCAGATTCTGCCTATTGCCAGTTTAACCAAATTAACCACTGCTTTGGTTGTTTTGGAAAATTTAAATTTAGACGAGGTGATTGTTGTATCAAAAAAAGCTGTTGCTTTTCCGTCTAAAATGGGCGGGTTAATGGCTGGAGAAAAAATTACAGTTGAAAATCTGCTTTATGCTCTGTTAATGGAATCAAGCAATGACGCAGCAGTTGCTCTGGCCGAAAAAACAGAAGAATTAACCGGTTATGTTTTTACAGATTTAATGAATAAAAAGGCAGGGGAGCTGGGATTGATAAAAACCTATTTTACCGACCCAAGCGGATATGGAGCGACAAATGTTTCCACTGCTTATGAAATAAACAAGCTGGTAAAATACAGCCTTAACCAGCCGTTGATTTGGCAGATTATGAAAACGCCTGCTATTAACCTTTTTTCAGCAGACGGGGGAATAGAGCATCATTGGACAAATACAGATAAACTTTTGAATAAAATGACCAATATTGTCGGAGGAAAAACCGGCTATACTTATCAGGCCGGAGGATGCCTTGTTTTGGTGGTTGAACAGCCAAATTCCAGCAGAATCACCAGCGTTGTTCTAGGCGCTGAAGAAAGATTTTTAGAAACAGAAAAATTAGTCAATTGGGTCAGCCGGGCCTATAGATGGTAACAAAAAAATTTAAATAAATTATTATTAATATTAACTATGCTTGATTTATTTCAAATTTCACGAATCCTTGCCTTTGCGGCAATAGCTTTTTTATTCGCTTTGGCATGGACGCCCGCTCTAATATATTTTTTAGAGAAATACCGTTTGGGCAAACAAATACGAACAGAAGGGACGCCTGTTTTCGCCCGTCTGCACAAGAAAAAAGAAGGCACTCCGACAATGGGCGGCATTTTAATATGGGCAACTGTTTTGTTTATCACTCTCTTTTTCTGGATTCTTGCCGGAATGGACGAGGGGACAATTTTAGAGGACTTAAACTTTTTAACAAGAAAAGAAACTCTTTTGCCATTAGGAGCTTTAATTGCTTCTGCTTTGGTTGGCTTGGGAGATGATTTGTTGGGCATTTTTAAAGTTGGCTCTAAAAGCGGAGGACTACGAGTGCGCCATCGCCTTTTTATTTACACAGCTATTGCCGCTTTTGGCGCCTGGTGGTTCTATTACAAGCTTGATTGGGATTTAGTTCATGTTCCTTTTGTCGGAGATTTTAATATTGGCCTCTGGTATATTCCTCTTTTCATTTTTATCCTTGTCGCCACTGCCCATTCAACCAATTTAACTGATGGGTTAGACGGCCTGGCCGGAGGAATTCTTTTAATAGCTTTTAGCGCTTATGGCGTTATTGCTGTTTCTCAAGGCAGACCTGATTTAGCGGCTTTCTGCGGGGTTATCATCGGAGCGCTTTTAGCTTTTTTGTGGTTTAATATTTATCCAGCGCGCTTTTTTATGGGCGACACCGGAGCAATGTCTTTGGGCATTACTTTGGGAATTATTGCTATGCTGACAAACGCCTTTCTTCTTCTCCCTTTAATCGGCTTCATTTTAGTTATTGAATCTTTATCAGTGATATTCCAAATTACTTCTAAAAAAATATTTGGCAGAAAAATATTTTTATCAACTCCTGTCCATCACCACCTTGAAGCAAGGGGCTGGCCGGAAACACAGGTGACTATGCGCTTTTGGATTGCTGGCGGAGTAATGGCTGTCGTTGGGCTAATCATCGTCCTTATTGAAAAGATTGTATGAACTTAAAAAAATACAAAGAAAAATTCAAAAACAAGAAAGTAACCATTATTGGCTTGGGCCTTCACGGCGGGGGAGTAGGCACAGCCAAGTTTTTTGTTAATTTAGGAGCTCGCGTCTTGATTACTGACTTGC
>CAYQQO010000047.1:0-4084 GCA_964420115.1 uncultured Candidatus Saccharibacteria bacterium
TTTAATCCTGAATTATTCCTTACCTGGGTGGTTCAGTTTAGTCAGGACCCGTCATACCCTATTATTTGTCGTGATACAATGCTCTTTGTCTACTTTGTCGTATAGGTTCATTTAATCCAGGAGGAAAAGAATGCCAATTATAGAATTGTTTGATGGTTTTTGTTTAGGGATTCAGGAAGTTGATAAATATATTGATTCTTCGGTAAGCTTTCGTCCTTGGCAAGGAGAAGAGTTGTTAGGAGAGATGAATGATCAGGAAAAAAATCTTTGGAGTTTGTTTATGGCCGAGATAAATAAGTTTGTTGGTTTGACTGGCTTGGAAAAAGATTTAATTTTAAAAAACGGGGGAATAGCCAGAGTTATGGTTGTTGATATAGAAAAAGCGGAATTGTTTTTTTGAATGTAGGGAACTTATTAATCGGATTAAGCTTATTCAGCAGATTTTATCTTTTTTTGTTGACTCATCATTCCGACGAACCATACCTGGGGGTTAGGAGGGGATTTAAGGTAATTAAATTTCCTTGAAGATTTAAGGCCCTCTAAAAGAGGGTCTTCTTATTGCTTATTTTTTTAAATCAGATTAGGATTAAAATATGAATAAAAAATATATTATTTTAATTTCTATACTACTTGCGCTTTTGGCGCTTATTTCTATTTCAGTCGGTTTATTGACTGATTGGCTTTGGTTTCAAGGAATTGGCTTGGAAAATATTTTTACCACCATTCTAGGAGCTAAGTTAATGTCTTTTTTGGCAGTTGGCTTATTCAGTTTTATTATCATTTATGTTAATTTAAAATTTGCTGGTTGGTTAACCCAGAACAAGCCAATTTGGGTTAATTTTCAAAACCAGGCAACTTCGGTGGACATCGGCAGATATCTGGGAAAAATCGCTTTAGTTTTTTCTTTGATAATTAGCTTTTTTACCGGCTTGGTCGGAGCGGCTAATTGGAATATTTGGTTAAAATATCTTAACGCTACTTCTTTTGGATCGGCTGATCCAATTTTTAATTATGACATCTCTTTTTATTTTTTCACCCTTCCTTTTTTGGAAGCTATTTTGGGATTTTTATTCTGGATTATTTTTGTCAGCTTAGCTGGAATAATCGCAATTTATTTATCCCGGGGAGTTTTTAAAAGCATTTTTCAGCAGGGAAAGTTAAATTATGATTTTACTCAGCAACAAGTTAGTCAAAGGAAAATTAATGCTAATCCTAAAAATCATATTTTAATTTTAATCGCTTGTTTTTTAATTCTCTCCGCTATTAAAACCTATTTTATTAAAATCCCGAGTTTGGTTTATTCAACTACCGGTCCTTTTGTCGGAGCGAGTTATGCTGATTTGCACGCTAGTTTGCCGGTTTTGAAAATAACAGCTCTTTTTTTGGTTGTTTTAGCCGGAGCGGTTTTATTTAATATTTTTCAAAAAAAACACCGGATATTATTTGGCTTATTCGGCCTTTATTTATTAATTGTTGTTTTAGGCGGCTGGCTTTATCCGGGAATTTTGCAAAAATTTGTAGTTGGGCCGAATGAATTAGTCAAAGAAACTCCGTATATTTCTCATAATATTGCCGCTACTCAAAAAGCGTTTAATTTAGTTCAAATCGAAGAGCGAGATTTACAGGGCGATATTTCTTTAAGTATGGAAGATATCCAGAATAATCAGGGCACTATTGACAATGTTCGGCTTTGGGACAGAGGGCAGTTATTGGATACCTTTGGCCAGGTTCAAGAAATTAGAACTTACTATGATTTTATTTCCATAGATAACGACCGTTACCAGATTAATGGAAGTTATCGCCAGGTATTGCTTTCTCCGCGGGAATTAAATCCAGCTAATTTGCCGCAGCGGAATTTTATTAATGAGCATTTAACTTTTACTCATGGTTTTAGCTTGACTCTTGGGCCGGTCAATCAAGCGACTAAGGGGGGATTGCCATTATTATTTATTAAAGATTTGCCTCCGACTTCTACCATTCCTTCCCTTCAGGTTACTCGTCCGGAAATCTATTACGGAGAATTGACTGATAATTATGTAGTGGTTAATACTCAGGCAAAGGAGTTTGATTATCCTTCAGGAGAAGAAAATGTGTTTACCGATTATTATGGTTCAGGCGGAGTTTTGCTGGATTCTTTTTGGAAAAAAGCATTAATGGCCATTGAATTCAAGGAGCTTAAGTTAGTCTTATCAGGAGATATTACTTCTCAGAGCAGAATTATGTATTTTCGGAATATTCAGGAGCGAGTTAGCAAAGCAATGCCTTTCTTGAAATTAGATAATGATCCTTATTTAGTAGTTACCTTAGAAGGCGAATTAAAGTGGATTTATGACGCTTATACGATTAGCAATTTATATCCTTACGCTGAAAAAATTAACGTTCCAGAAGAGATTAACTATATTCGAAATTCGGTTAAAGTAGTTATTGACGCTTATAACGGAGATATGCAATTTTATGTAGCTGAACTAGAAGATCCTTTAATCCAAACTTACGCTAAGATTTTTCCGGAAACATTTTTAGCTTTGTCAGAAATGCCGGAAAACTTAATTAATCATTTGCGTTATCCAGAGGATATTTTTAAATATCAGACCGCGCTTTATTCAATTTACCATATGGAAGAACCACAGATTTTTTATAATAAAGAAGATATATGGCAGATTCCTCGTATTTCTGAAGATAGGAATGATCCGATGATGCGCCATATTATTATGAAGCTGCCGGATGAAGATAAAGAAGAATTTATTTTAATGCTTCCCTTTACTCCGCAAGGCAAAGATAATTTAGCCGCTTGGATGGTGGCTCGGTCAGACGGAGAAAATTACGGGAAGTTGGCGGTTTATCGCTTTCCTAAACAAAAATTAGTTTACGGGCCCAGTCAGATTATTAATCGGATTAATCAGAATCCGGAGATTTCCCAGCAAATTTCTCTTTGGGATCAGCGTGGCTCTCAAGTTAATCAAGGTCCGTTATTGGTCATTCCGATTGAAAAATCCTTGCTCTATGTCAGGCCTTTGTATTTAAGGGCTGAAGGAGGCAAGATTCCGGAGCTAAAACGGGTGATTGTCGCTTATGAAAATCAGATTATCATGGAAGAAACTTTAGACCAGGCTTTGAATCGGATTTTCGGGCAAGTTTCGGAACAGCCAAGCCAAGAGTCGGATATTTCTAGAACTGACCAAGAATTAATTCAGCAGGCGAATCAATATTATCAGAATGCTTTGCGGGCTCAGCGAAACGGAGATTGGACTCGTTACGGGAAGGAAATAGGGAAGCTGGGGGAGATTTTGGATAGGTTGAAATAAATTTGTATTTTTTATTTTTCATTAATTGATTTTGACAATCGTTCTCAGGAAGGGGAAGTAATTATTAAAATCTTATCGGAAAAATGAAAAAACAAGTAATTTTAATTCACGGGGGTTCAACCTTTGATACGTTCAAGGAATATTTAGCGTTTCTTAAGGGTTTGAAGATTGATTTAAATAGATACAGGAGAACAAAGTGGAGCGATTCTTTGAGAAAGGATTTAGGCAGCAGGTTTGATGTTTTATTGCCTAAAATGCCCAATCCAATGAATGCCAAATATGACGAGTGGAGAATTCTATTTAAAAAGATAGTGCCTCTTTTGGATAACAATGTTATTTTAATCGGTCATTCTCTGGGCGCGATATTTTTAGTCAAATATTTATCAGAGAATAAATTTCCTAAAAAGATTTTAGCGACATTATTAGTTTCGCCGCCGTATGATGATGAGGGTATGGAAGAATCATTAAGCGATTTTGTTTTGCCCAAGAGCTTGGACAAATTAAATAAGCAAGGTGGCAAGGTTTTTGTCTATCAGAGCAAAGACGACAAAGTGGTTCCGTCCTCTCATCTTGAGAAATATAAAAAAGCGCTGCCCAGCGTTATTATCAGAGAATTTAAGAAAAGAGGGCATTTTGACCAGCTAAAGTTTCCAGAATTGATAAAAGATATTAAGGGATTATAGTTGGATTTTCTTCGGAATTGCTTATTAAATAAGTTCTGACTTGCTTTTATTCTGCGGAGCAAACATGTCAAAACGAAACAAAAAGCGAGCTTTATTGTA
>CAYQQO010000048.1:0-3962 GCA_964420115.1 uncultured Candidatus Saccharibacteria bacterium
CTTCTATAACCTTTTTTCGCAGGTCTTTTAAGGTGCCGTAATGAAGAGGGTTTGCCTCGTGATTGGGAAAGTTAAAATCAATATTGCAGTAAAGAGGTATGAGCTCAAAAGGTGTTTTTTCGAATATCTTTGGAAAAGTCAAAGAGCCCATGCCGTTTCCTGCATCTACAACTACCTTGAATTCTTTTTTTGCTTCTACGAATTTCAGGTTGTGATCTATGAAATCCTGCATGATGTCTTCTTCTTTTATCTGTCCTTTATTTTCAGGCTCGCTAAATCCTTCTTTTTTGACTATTTTTTCTATATCTTTTATTCCTGTATCTTCGCTTATAGGTATTGCATATTCCCTGCAAAGCTTCAGGCCGTTGTATTCTTTCGGATTGTGGGATGCAGTAACCATTATAGCAGCTTTTGCTTTTGCTGCCCTAAAATAGAACATAGGGGTTGAAGACAGCCCTATATCAATTACTTCTGCTCCCTGGTCTGTGATGCCTTTTGCCAGAGCCTGGGAGATTTCAGGAGAGCTCAGCCTTCCGTCCCTGCCTATAACAACCTCATCTGTGTTTAGAAACTCTACAAATGCTCTTCCTATCTTGTATGCATTTTCTTTATTAATTTCAGAAGGGTATATCCCCCTTATATCATAAGCCCTGAATATTGACATCAGACCACCTCTTATTTTTTTGATGATGTTATTTAATTATCTTTTTGTTCTCCTTTTTTGAGTATATCAGATGAGCTGTTAAGCTTTCCTCCACCTATGTTAAAGACCATCTTTATGTTTTCTTCTTCGCAAATATGGTCTTCAGGTATATTGTCTTTTATCCTGTCTCCGCCGTTTGCAAAGATATCCGGCCTTATCATCCTTAATGTTTCGCAGACAGTCCTGTCTTTATCTATAGAGACCACTGCTTCATCAACCATGTTTAGCCTTTCTATTATATACCTTATATCTTCAGCATCATGTATGAGTTTTCCTTTTTTCTGTATCTGCTGGCCATTGTTATTTACTATGACGACTAACCTGTCTCCTAGTTTCTTTGCTTCTTCAAATAGCTTAACATGGCCTTTATGAAGAACTGTAAAATATCCGCTTACGCATACTGTTGTCATCTATACAACTATATGTGAAGTTGTCAAACAAAAATTAGGTAACTATTTAGTTTTGCGAAGTATTTTCTAGGCACTGTGCTGAACTCTGAAAAAGCTGGACTCTGGAAACAGGATGTGGTATAAATATGGTATATGCCAGAAAAATTGATTCTTCAAGGGAGAGAAATATCAAACAGCGATATTAGTTTTATCAAAGAATTATTGGCCCAGCAGCCTAAATGGAGTCAATGGAAAATTTCCCGTGAAATTTGCCGGCAATGGAAATGGGAGAATGATAAAGGACAAATCAAAGATATCGCCTGCCGTAGTTTGCTGCGAAAGCTGGAAAGCAAAGGCTGCATAATTTTACCGCTCCGCAAACACCAACCATTACCTCGCATGAAAGATCAGCGTCGAACAGCGGAACAGCTTTCTTTCTTTTCAGGGATATCAGAAGCAAGTGAACTTAAAGAAACAGAACCATTAGATATCCAAATCGTCTCCCCCAAGTCCGCTGATGGAAAATTATTCGCGGCTTTGCTGGCAGAGCATCATTATCTTGGATACAAAGGAAGCGTAGGCGAACATCTGGCCTACCTGGTCAAAGATGCTAACGGCAAAGTATTGGCTTGTCTGCTATTTGGCGCGCCAGCCTGGAGGGTCGCCCCACGAGATTGCCACATTGGTTGGAGTGATGAGCAACGTTGCAAAAACCTGAAATTGGTGGCCAACAACATGCGGTTTTTACTCTTAAAGAGGATACCCCATCTGGCCAGTCGACTTTTGGGACTTTCTGCCCGCCGGGTAGCCAAGGATTGGGATGATAAATACGGACATCGGATTGTGTTGCTTGAGACCTTTGTGGAAACCGGCCGTTTTGCCGGCACCTGTTATCGGGCAGCCAATTGGCGGCTGGTGGGGGAAACGCAGGGCCGTAGCCGTAATGATCGTTATTCCAAGCTTAATGTTCCGGTCAAACAAATATATCTTTATCCCCTGGTTAAAAACTTTCGGGAGATTTTATGCGGTTAGGTCTTTGGCAAAGCCAGGATGAAGAAAAGAGAAAACTACGAACGGAGGTCGCGACTTTAAGGCACGCCAGAGAGAGTCAACTTCAGGCGCGACAGCGACTGGAAGAAGAAATTAAAGGATTAAAACAAGTGGCAAAGGTTTCGGCTAAACGGATCAAAGAACTTGAAAAACGTTGCCAGGAGTTAAAGCAGCAACGAGATAGTTATCGGGCAATGATTTTTAAGCCAAATGTTAAGCCAAAGGAAAATGTTGAGGCGAATGAAACCGACCACGAGCTTCTTCTTTCACCTAAAAAAAGAAAACGAGGCCGGATAAAAGGACATGTCGGAAAAGGTAGGGCAAACCCGGCACAGGTGGACGAGGTGCGGCGCGTTTATCTTGAAAAATGCCCGGATTGCGGGGAACCGCTGGCCCGTAGCAATAGTCACGAGGACCATACCGTTGAAGATATTCCTCCAATTGAACAAACCAGGTCAAAAGTAACCCTCTACGAAAAAGAGTTGCAATGGTGTGGCAAATGCCGAAAAACGGTTAAGGCCGTAATTGAGGAGGTAGTACCCAGAAGCCGATTGGGCATTAACGTTTTGCTTTATGTTTTTGTTCATAAATACATTGCCAGAAGCGCTTGGGCGACTATTGTTTGGAGTCTTGAGCAATGGTATGGTATCAAGGTCAGCCAGGGGGCGTTGGTCCAAATGGTTCAACGCGCGCAATCCTGGCTGGAACCAAAGTACGCGCAAATTCTGGATCAAATTCGGGCTTCTCCGGTTAAACACGCTGATGAAACCGGTTGGCGGGTGGATGGCGCAAATCATTGGCTGTGGGGATTTTTTACCAGTCAACAGGCATATTACGCCATTGAGGAATCACGCGGCAAAGGCATTCCTGCAAAGATACTCAACGGCTCTCACCCTGATGATGTGTTGGTAAGGGATGACTATGCCGCCTATCGAAAATTGCCACTAAAACAACAGAGTTGCTGGACGCACCTTTTGAGAAATAGCCGTGAGGCGGCGCAACAACCTAAAGCGTCCAAAGAGACGCGTAAGTTGCACGAGGAGCTAAAGCAAATGTTTGTCGATCTTAACGCTGTTATTTCTCAACCGTTTGATTTGGTTAAGAGACAGGCCAGTCATGATGACTTCAGGCAAAAGATTCAACTAATCATTTCAGCTGATTATCATGATCAAGACGCAAAGAAAATTCAGACGCGCATTGCCAATCAAAATGACAATTTATTAACTGCACTGCTTCATGACAATGTTCCTCTCACTAATAATCTGGCCGAGCGCGGTATTCGGCCTATGGTGGTGATCAGAAAAATATCCGGCGGTAGCCGGAGTTGGAAAGGGGCAAAGACGCATGCCGTTAATATGAGCGTTCTGCAATCAATCCGTCTGCGGCAACAACCGCTCATCCCAACCCTTAAAAGCTGTTTTTTAACTTCGCAAAACTAAATAGTTACGAAATTTAAGCCAGATTTTAACGATATATATGTATGGGAGTGTTTGATAAGCTTGGAAAACTTGCAATAAACGCCATAAGAAAACCTGTTGCACGGCCAGCCAACAGCACGCCAGCCCCAAAGCCTGGCAATGGTGGCGGGCCGTACCGGGAATTGCAGCCAGAAGCCATAGCTTTTGCTGACAGACTGACTCTGGCCCGGCTTGGTATAGAAATGATTCGTCTTCCAGCCACCCCTGAACAAGGTTTCACCATGGGGAGCACAGAAGAGAGAGCAAAATACGATGACGAAAAACCCGAGAGAAGAGTTCAGCTTGCTTCTTTTGGTCTGTCAAAGACGCCAATCGCCAACGCGTAGTACGCGGCGTATCTAA
>CAYQQO010000049.1:0-3893 GCA_964420115.1 uncultured Candidatus Saccharibacteria bacterium
AAAGAAAATGTTGTTTGCCTAAATACATTTTATTTGATATCATTATATTGAAAGTATAGCACATCACTATAATACTATCAAATTATTGAAAACATGGCAAAAGAAATTACAATTGGGAAAAATATAAAAAAACTACGAAACAAACTTGGCTTATCACAGGAAGAATTTTCTCAAAAATCTGGTGTTAAATACACAACACTAACAAAAATTGAAAGTAATGTAATTAAAAAACCTTCTGTCATGGTTATAGATCAAATCGCCAAAGCTCTTGGTGTTTCTATCGAAAGTTTAATAAAATAGCATTATGCCAAAGATTAAAAAAGACAAATTAAAATTTATTGATTTCTGTGCTGGTATTGGCGGAGGTCGTTTAGGTCTTGAAAATTTGGGAATGCAATGTATTGGTTTTTCAGAAATAGACAAAGAAGCAGAAAAAACATATAGAGAATTTTTTGGAGATGAAGAAAAAAATTATGGTGATCTAACAAAGATCAATAAAAAGGATTTACCCGATTTTGATTTGATGATTGCAGGGTTTCCTTGTCAAACTTTTTCTGTTGTCGGGCAAAGAAAAGGAATGAAAGACGACAGGGGGCAAATTATTTTCCATTTGATAGATATAATGAAAGCAAAAAATCTAAAATACTTTATTTTAGAAAATGTGAAAGGTCTTTTAAATCATGGTACTGGCGAATCAATGAAAATAATTTTAAACGCTTTAGATGAGGCTGGATATAAAGTATTTTGGAAACTAACAAGCAGTTTATATCATGGCGTTCCGCAAATGAGAGAAAGAATTTATTTTGTCGGAATAAGAAAAGATCTCGTTAAAAACGAAAATGTTTTTGACTTTCCGCAAACAGTAAAAAAACCAGATTTGAAAGATTACCTAATAGATACCGACGAATTAGAATTTAACGAGAAAAAAAGAGCATACGAAACTTTTTTAAAGTATTTGGAAAATAAATACAATAAAGGAAAATTTTCAATTGAGGAATTATTAAAAGAAGATTTTTTGGTTATAGATACAAGACAATCAGATTTACGTTTATATCGTGGCAAGGTGCCAACTTTACGAACTGGCAGACATGGCATTTTATATGTTAGGGACGGAAAATTTAGAAGATTGTCTGGTTATGAATCTTTGCTATTACAAGGATTTCCAAAAAATCTTTCAGAAAAACCAAAAGACAAAATTGCTGATGTTTATTTGCTCAGTCAGGCTGGGAACGCCATGACGGTTAATGCGGTTGAAGCGTTTGGCGGAAGTCTTGTTAATTTTGTAGAAAAACAATATGAAAAATAAAAATTTAGTAAAATTAGGATCAAAAACCGCTAAAAGCGGTTTCAAAAACGAGCAAGATGTCATCGATAGATTTAACGATTGGCAAAATGATAAAATTGCCAAGGAGTGGCTTAATGCTATGAATTATGACATTTCGGATATTGAATATGTTAAAGCTACAAAAGTACGAGGACAATATAAAGCAGATATTCAAGTTAGAGTAAGAATTGTAATTAAATTAAAATCTCAAGAGGATCTTCAAAATTTACAAGTAAAACTTGTTAGCAATCCGCAGGGCTTTAATCAGGTAGATAAAAGGTGGGTTGATAAATATGTAGAACTTTGGAATATCCCAAATGATATAACAAAAATTCTAAAACTTTTTACTGGAGAGATAAAACCAGTGCAAAAGAATTTAAAAGATTCTAGAAGGATATTACTAACTGAAATGAGCGAAATTGATCAAAAAAAGATTTTAGAATTTTTTGAAGAAAATAAAATTTTGATTGTTTCAGATTTACTAAAAGGCAGAGGAGAATTTTCGGCTGATTGGGTATTGGTTATTCTAAAAGTGAATGGAGAAAGTGCTTGGGTTTTAAGATCAATAAATGAAGCAATGAATATTTTTGGAGGTGGCGAAATAAAGATAACAAATCAAGGAAGTTTAAAAATTGGGAAAATTGGAATGCAAAGAAAAGGTGGTGATAACGGACGAGATACCGCAAAAATGCTTCAATTTAAGATTAACCCTGTTGAATTGTTTAATAATAAATAGAATATGAACAATCCTTTTAATTTACAAATAAATAAAAATGGTTTAAGAAAATGTCAAAAAAAAGCATATGAAGCTATATTAAGTCATTTTTCTAATGAAAAAGCGGATAAGCATATCCTTATTCAATTGCCCACAGGGGCAGGAAAATCTGCATTAATTGTTACAATCCCCTTTGAGTTATCAGAAAAAAGAGTTTTAGTGTTGGTGCCAAGTGTCGAATTATCAAAACAATTAAATTCTGATTTTGATATTTATGAAAATCCAGATGAAAATGCTTATAAAAAATTTGGGATTCTTTCGCAAGAAAATTTAGATGAAATAGAATTATATCCTTTGCGTCTTGAAAGTGCTGTGAATAGTTCTGACGTTGATGAACACCAAGTAATAATTGCAAATTATCATCAACTGGCCGATATTGAAAAATTTTTTAAAGGTAGAGAAGATGCGATTGATGTAATTATAATTGATGAGGCACATCATCAAAAAGCAAAAACTTATCAAGAAATTATAAAATTTTTCAAAACCGCAAAAATAATTGGATTGACTGGAACACCTTTTCGTTCTGACGGGCAAAAAGTTGACGGAAAAAATATTTATACATATCACTTTCATGAAGCAATTAAAGATAAAATAATTCGTAATATTAAAATCAGCAATATCACCTCACAAGAAATAGAACTTTCTTTTACTGATGATAAAGGAAAAATATATTCTTTTGAGGATATTATTAAGTTAAAAGAAGACGCTTGGTTTAGGCGTGGTATTGCGATGTCAGAGGATTGTTGTAACTCAATAGCAGAAAAGGCAAAAGCTAAATTAAATGATCTTCAGAAAAATTTTCCAGAAACATCTCATCAAATAATTGCTTCTGCAATTAGTATTAGGCACGCAAGAGAATTTGTTAAACCTGCGTTTATTAGATTGGGGCTTAAGGTTGGAATGGTAAGCTCCCACAAAGAAGATAAAAATAATAATGATGATACTCTAAACAAATTAAAACAAGGAAAATTAGATGTAATTATTCATGTTGGCATGCTTGGAGAAGGGTTTGACCATAAAAAACTTGGCGTTGCAGCTATTTTTCGTCCATATAAATCTTTGAATCCATATATACAATTTATAGGTAGGGTAATACGAAAAAATGATGATACAAAATATTGTTGGGTTGTATCACATTTAGGATTAAACCAGAGCCGAAGATTTGATGAGTTTAAAATGTTTGATCAAGATGACCAAGATTTTATTAAGCTTTTAGAACAAAGTGAACAGGAGTCATCTTTGGATGAAGAAAAAAGCTTTGTTGATGAAGACGATAGCGAAACATCTAAAAATGAAGCTAAAGAGGAAGTGAAAATTAAAGAGGAGGGTGGGGATATTTTAGATTTTTCGTCTTCATATGTACAAGATGAATCTTTGCAGATAGAGAAAATCGAGAAAGCTGTAGGTGGACTTTCAGAAAAAGGAAAGAAAAGGTTTTTTGAAAAATTTGGTATAAAATCTGACACGGTTGTTGTGGGTAAAAAAACTAAAGTAAAACCAATTAACAAACGAAAAGCTTCTCGTAATTTGTTGAATGAAAAAGAAAAAAGTATTACTACTGATGTTATTAAATCTTTAGGAGTAAAATATAAAGGAAGAGATTTTAATAAAATGTTTGAGAATTTTGTTTGGATAAAAAGAAAAGTAAGTAAAGAAGTAAATAAAAAGTTAAATATTAAGAAAAATCAAAGAAAAGAAATTACAAACGAAAAATTTGAAGATATTGAAAAAAAGAAAATATTGGATACGATAAAAGATGACTGCGTTTCTTATTTTCAAAATAAACTGAAATAA
>CAYQQO010000050.1:0-3757 GCA_964420115.1 uncultured Candidatus Saccharibacteria bacterium
TATTGTATGTCACATCCGCCCGGGCAAGCTGCTCAAAGCCCGGCGTGATCAGCATCATCCACGCCAGCAAAAGACACAACCCCCGCTGCCACAACTTCAAATGCGTCCAAGGCTTCTTACCTTTGGATCGACCGCATGGGCTAAAGCCCATCCTACCTTTTTTAACAGATTCCTCGGCAGGCTCGGGATGAGATGGTGAGGCAGGTGCTACCCTGCGGAATGAAGCATTTAACTTTTCGCAGAGGTAAGGGATGAAAAGACTTAACAGAAGGATCGCACAAACGGCCCTGAAGAGCACGCGTGACCAGACCGAAGGCAGGCCGATGATAAAGGCCCTGACGGAACCGATCTTCTCGCCAGTCTGTGTTCGGCAACTGTAGCGGCCGAAGGTGCCCGCATAGGCGTAGTAAAGCTTATCGCTGAACCTCAGCGCGCAGCTCGGGCCGGTGTGAACTTCGGTTTCAAATTTGTCGGTCCCGGGATCATAGGTATAGGCGGTGGACAACTAAAATTTGCAATAATAAAAACACGTTACCTTTTAATTTCTTAATATCTATCTTTCAAGGGATCCCATTCGTAAGGTTCATCAGCAGCGTGAATGACATTATCAGCTTCAACAAATCCTTTCAGATTCATCTTTCTAATCTTTTCGTGCAGTTCACCACTAATAAAATATTCATAAAGACGTTTATGATAAGGATATTCATTTGTTATTTGGCCGAACCAGTTACCCGATCTAACGATTGGAGCTTTTGTATCAGTAAATGTTTTAACTATTTCCTTATTTTCTAAAAAAATATCTTTTTGTCTTTTTTTATATATTTGAGTTGGTCTCCTGCATTTAATGCATTTCTTAGATATTTCTGCACTTACAAAAGGACCTATTTGAATTTTCGGCCAAATCCATACATACTCATGTTTACTTCCTGTGATTTTACCATTTTTATCAATGATCCTAACATTTCCAAAATCAATCCATTTTTCTATATCTTCTCTTAATAATTCAAATGCTTTAAAGGATAAAATTTTTACAAGTGAACCATTATATATATCCTCATATCTTTTCATAACTTTTTTATCGATATATAAAGGATTGGGTACTTTTGAATCATCTACTCGACCACATGTATCACACAACCTTACCCTATATTCATTTAAAGGTTCAGCATCAACATTACAATCTACGTCATTGGAATCAACCAAAAAAGGTACAAACCGTGCTTCTCGGATTTCTTTAGCAGTATAATTAATGAAAACCCCAATGCTGTAGATATAAGAATTATCCTCTGCTATTTTTATTAAAGATTCAGCTAAATCAGGAGTTCCAATTAAAAACTTGACCCAAAAATCTTCAATTCTGCCTTCATGAGATGGGAAATTTTTTATGAGAGAATTATAAAATTTGTCGCGTTCAGCATAAAATTCATCCCAAGTCCAACGGTTTTCATCACATCCAATGTCAAGCTGTAACAGATATTTCATCTTTCTATACCTTCGTTTTATTTACCATTTTATTCCTTTAGCCCCTCCTATGTCAACTACCGCTTGCTCAAAAGCTTTGTGAATACCCTTAAAATGAGAATGTCTTGTTTCGAGCCATTTATAACATCTTCCAAGTTCATCAAGCCAGTTTTGTGCTCCCTTGAAGCTTTTAATAACTGCTTCCATATTCCTTCCTTTTCTTGGTTGTAATTTCCAAAATCTCGGATGAGAAGCTATTCTAGAATGCAAGCCTACTAAAGCACCTTTATGTGAAGTTGCCGGAAGGTAAAAAAGTCTTTGTCTGACACCTTTTTTAACAGCACATTTAAATATTAAGTGGTGTTTATCTATAAGAACATTACCAAATTTAAGTTTGGCAACAGCCATCTTACTTAATTTGGCACTTGCCTTAATTCCACCCATTGCTACTTGAGTAACGGCAGCAAATGCCAAATTATATGCATAATACATAGCAATTTCTTTTGCTATTAGAAAAAGCGATTCTCCTATATTTTCGATTAATTCAGCGAATGTCTCCATGGCTTCTTTTCGGATACTATCCGCAACCAATTGATCAATTACACCATTATTCGCTAATCTTCGAATAAGATTTGTAAAATCTACTAATTCGAGAGACTGTTTTATAGAAATAGCAATTTGGTAAACAGGACGAGCGATAGAAATAACAATTGATGCAATAGTAACTGTCTTAATTGCCACAGACAAAAGTGTCATCCCACTTGGGTCGATGGCGTTGATCGGATTGTTATGGCAGTAGGCGTATTTGTGGAGGGACTGGGGGTCGGCGTTGTTGCCGGCGTAGGGATCGACTCTGTTGAAGGTGCCGCTGGAGGGGTTGTAGTAGCGGGCGCGGAGGTAGTAGCTGCCCGAGGCGGTGTCGTATTGTTCGCCGGCGTAGAGCAGGTTCGTCTCTGCGGGTGCAGCATCTGTGGGGTTGCCGCCGAGCATCATGCCGTAGCCGTCGTAGCTGTAGCTGTCGTCGATCGTCGTGCCGTCAGAAGCGATGAGCTGGCGTGTCGAGCCGTGGCCGTCATACATCAGGTATTGCGGCAGATTATGCGTCCAGCCGCCGTCATCTTCACTGACGAACTGAGCCAGCACATCGTCGCCGATCGCATAGCCAGTCATTTTCGAAGGCGTATCCGTTAACGGATCAGGATCCGCATCGTCGAAGACATTTTCCTCCAGTACCTGTTTTACATTTTATATTTACTTGTCAAAGATATGAAAATTATGATTATAGTTCTATCATGTTTAAGCACATTCAATATCTGCAATTAATTCAAGACTGCTACATTTAACACATTGTCCATAAAGGATGAACCACGTAAAAAAATCTTGGACCCTTTCATTCAATTCTTCATCCTCTTCGACATCTTCTTCATCAAAAGCATATTCAAATCCAACTAATATCTCAAATATATCGCTTTCGCATGAGGAGCATTTATGTTTGCTTTTGTCCCCTTCAATGGGAACATCTATATATAGTTCAGATTCTCCATTAAGACCGTGTTTTCGCACATCAAACAATTCTTTAATTTGATCGCAATCCTGGCATTTTAATAACAATGGACTTAAAAGAAAATGATTTTTTCTGTCTGGTTCATTTTTTAATTTATGACCATATATGTAAAAATGTTTTGATTGACATTTACATCGCAATCCAAAATAGGTATAATGCTTTCCACGATTCTCAATTAAATTTATTAAATTAGAGTCCGTTTCAGCCAAGAATTCCTTTATACATCGAGGATGATCATTTATCGCACGATTAGCTATTGGATCAGTCATGTGTTCCCTTTCTGATAAAACTATTTAATTCTTACCGTATTATAACTTTCAAGTAAATTATGGGGTTCTAAAGCTTTAATAAAAGCATCTTTTGTAGCAGAAGCCGCTGAATCTGTTTCTGAATACATAAATTGTGTTATCCTTAATTTACCATTTGGCATAACTTCTGCAACATCAGGAAATAACCGAGTTTTTACTTGCCCATTTGTTAGTTTACCTAAACTCTTATGTGTGTAAATAGATTTTGCTTCACCTTTAGATGATTGTTCTATAGCAAATTTTTGTATTGCATCTCAATGTTGTGATCCTCCATGCGGTTTACTCCAAAAAATCGGCGTTTTCATTGCAGCGCCTGTAATTCCCAATCCCAAACCGGCGACTTGAAGAGCATGATATGAAGCATCTATTGACATTGTCCCAACCGTAGTTGTAGGTTTTGACGGCTACTCCGTTTATTCATAGT
>CAYQQO010000051.1:0-3688 GCA_964420115.1 uncultured Candidatus Saccharibacteria bacterium
AATTAATTACTTTTATCCTGAAAAACTGTGAACAACGCGGTTAATTCTTACAGTTAATTATATGACTATATCCATAGTAGCAAGTAATAAAAAATAAGTCAACCATTCTCAATATGAAATGACTTACCTCTTTAATTTATATGTTTTATTTTCTAGTAACCTTAGCTCCTTCCTTTTATTCTTCCATATTTCTTTAAAATCTTTATCTCTCATTGTTCTAATATCTCCAAGATAAACGGAAACATAAAAGCCATTGACTTTTGTTTCTTTGGTTTGTTTTAGATTTTTCTTGGTAATATTTACATAAGGCATGTCAATATCTATACCAATATATTTTCGTCCTAATCGCTTGGCCGCAATTGCTGTTGTTCCTGTGCCCATAAACGGATCAAAAACAATATCACCCTCATCTGTGCTCATTAAAATAAGCCTTTCTAATAATGGTATTGGTAATTGACAAGGATGTTCATCCCTTCTTTTCTTGTGCCTTATTCTATGAATATCAGTCCAAACATCTGAAATCAGTGGACCAAAACTATGAGCTTGGTCTTTTTTTCCTCCATAGTCTTTCAAAAGTTCCTTACAAACCCGGCAACGCGGATGCGGTTGTCGTATATCGTAAAATTTAAAATCTTTATGCAGTTTTGATTTTGTGTAATATAAAATGCCGTAATGATTTGGGAGTAATGTTTTACCCATAGGCGCGCCACCGGAATCCCAAGAAATCCAATGTCTAAAATACGCAATTTTATTTAAGTGTTCAGCAAAGTGAGAAAGCCAACGGGGAATATTGTGGACAAAAATTGAGCCACTCGATTTTGTTATCCTCACCATTTCGCTCATCCAATCATTGCACCATTCCAAATAATCTTCTTTTTCTTTCGTATCCTCGTAATGATTATATTTTTTCTTTAAATTGAAAGGAGGGTCGGCAAAAGTAATATCTACCGAGTTGTCGGGAATATCTTTCATGACTTTTAAGCAGTCACCACGAATTATTTTATTCTCAATTTTTTTTACATCTTTTGCCATATTATTTTTTGAATAAAGTCGTTAGTAGTTCCTTGAAACGATTAAGTTCCTTTTTATGGAAAGTAAATACTTCGTCGTATGCGCCAACCATTCTATTAAGATCGTTTTTTCTAACGTACCAACCAATTCCGTCTACAAAACCGACAAATAGTGATTTTGGATAATGTTTTTTGATTAGTCGAGCAATATTAATTTCTGTTTTTGCTTTATCCCCTTGACCAGATGAAGTAGTAACAACATAAGAGGATTCAATAATCAACAGTGGATTTTTTTGATCGGGAATAATAAAATCCATTGTTCGTTTTTCCTCATCAACTATACCGACTAACTTTTTCAAATCACCAG
The DNA here is from genome assembly GCA_964420115.1 of uncultured Candidatus Saccharibacteria bacterium. GTDB lineage: Bacteria > Patescibacteriota > Minisyncoccia > Portnoybacterales > UBA2143 > CAYQQO01. Next base: position 1,378 of record CAYQQO010000051.1, read on the forward strand.
TCTCGTGTGGAATTTCTAATTCTTCTAAAACTTTTTCAATTAAAACTTCCGGATTGTTCTCCTTCTTACCAGAGTATGATCCTTTCTCTTTGTATCGAATTAAGGTGTCAACAAGAGATTCAATTTTAAATTCTAGTTTTTCAACACTTAATTTTTTAAGCTCAAACAAAGGTAATGCTTCTGTCAAAGCAGGTACGGATGAACCCTCAAAGAAAATACTTATAATGCCTTTGGCAAAATGCTCGTTATTTTTTATTAGTCCCGCTATCTTCGTATCGCTCCATTCGCTAACCCCACGTTCGCTTATCTCTTCTGTTTCTGTCGGCCATTTATCTTTTAGCGCCAATTTATTTAATTCATTGTCATCAATTATTCTTACCAAAGTTACCAAGCGTTTTAAGTATTCATTAGAAATTCCCGTTAGAGCCAATAACGCTCGTAGCCCATTTTTCTTGTTTCTTATAAGATCAACCAGAAATTCTCTTTTCAGGCCCTCTGTTGCAACTTTATTTTTCAAAACCAGCAAGGCCTCTTTAATAGATGAAATGTAGCCCTCGTATTTTTCTTCAAAATCTCTATCATAAAGATAAAATGTATTCTTATCTATGACTTTTCTAAATTTTGTTTCGATTGTGGGTTTTATAATTTTACTCATATTTATTTTGTGTTTTCAAAAATTAAAATATATTCTTCTTTCATTGTATTTTGTAAACCCTTAATAGGTTTTAAAATTTCTGAAACAAAGCTAAATTTTTGTGCCTCGGCTAATTCTTTGATTTTCGTTTCCAATCTTACTCCCTTTGTTTGTATGTCGTTAGTTCCGACAATAAAAACTGTTTTGCTCCCTCTTTTAGTGACTCTTGCTAATTCAGCAAATACTTTATCAAGCATATCAAAATAAAGCTCCAGCTTTTCATTAATTGCTTTTCCTTTACCCTGCAACCCGATCATATCTTCTTTTAATTGAGCTGGATTATAGCCAAGATATTCTAATTGCGGCTTATCATTATCTACATAGTCAATCGCAAACGAATAAGGCGGAGATGTTATTACTCCGTCAGCGCTGTTATCCTCAAGAGGTATTGTTAACGCACTGCCTTCAATGACTTTAGTATTACCAATTTTAAGATCTAACTTTTCTCTTGCGTCTTGAAAATTTCTAATAGTTGAAAGATATCTATTTAAAACAATTGGAAATAAAACATTAAGAGGTTTTGCGCTTCTTCGCGCAAAACCCATAGCGTCAAGGAAAGCCAACAAGGTAATTTCGTAGTACCGCCTATCTTTATCTTGATTACTATCTATAAAATAACTAGGTACTTTTTGTTTATTTAATCTTTCAAAAATCTTATTTTCCTCGTTTGCTAATTGATCTAGTCTTTTTTTGTCAAGATTTAATGCAAATGTTTTTACTCTTCCCATTAAACCACAAAAGGGACTTACATCTATCGCTACCGAATCAATTCCTAACAAATTAGCTTCTACTGACAAAGTAGCGCTTCCAGACATAGGATCAAGCACTAATCCACCTTGCGGAATATCTATCATATTTAATAAGGCTCTTATCATTTGTGGATGAAATTTTCCCCTATAAGGAAATAAACTATGAGTAGCGTATCCTGTCGAATATTTGCCATCTAGAAAAAAAGCTTTTGTTCGCAATGAGCTGTTTTTATGTATATCCTCTAAATTTTGCAAATTGCAAGTTTGGTAATGGATAGTTGGTGTATCTTCTACTGTTTTAAAGTAAGCTCCGCGCTGAATAAGATCTTTTGGTTTTAAATTTTCATATTCCCAAAGAGCAAAATTCAGTTCAAAAATTTCATCAGTACCGTCAATCAATTGATGACTTAGAGGAAATAACTTTTCTGTTATTGATTTAAGTTTTTGCATAATTATTTCATTAAATCATCAATACTAACACCAAGCCCTTTTGCGATTTTTACCACAGTTTGGATTGACGGCTTTGTAATTACATTTGATTCAATTTTGGTTAGTGTTGTATAGGGAATGTCACACTTGCGAGCGAGAGCGTCTTGGGTTAGCTTTTGCTTTGTTCGTAAATCTCTTATTTTGTCACCAATTTCTTTACTTTGTTTATTTTCCATAGTATGATAGTATAAGTATGAGCGTTAATATAAACCTCCATTATCATACTAACATGAAATCAATTTTTATACAACAAATTTTATTAGGGAGTTCCTCTATGTCGCCCGCGTTGGGCGGTGCGGGGCAAAGGCGACTAAATACAAAAAATAATTTCCCGCCGAAAAAAATCTGGGCAAAGCCCAAGCAGGCGGGCAAAAAGGAA
>CAYQQO010000052.1:0-3456 GCA_964420115.1 uncultured Candidatus Saccharibacteria bacterium
CAAAAACTTGACAAGAAAATAAAGCGATGATAAGCTGACAATGGCTTTACTGTTTAAGAATTCTCTCTAAAATTTCTATTCAATCGCTAACGACGGGGAGTTCTATATCAGTTAAGGTCGTGGCCTTAACTTGCGGACACCCACTTAGTTAAAAAGCGAAATTTTTAGAGGTATATACTCTTAGCAGTAAGGCCGTTTGAGTTTATAGTTCTTTTTTAACCCTTACTTTCAACGGAGGAGAAGGATGACTTGGGAAGAGAAGGCAGAATTTACTGGTCGGACAGCATGGCAGGGAATTCGACCATCAGAAACTTTCGAAATCCCTAAACTCAATCCGTCTACTGCCACCCATGTGGTGGTCAGAAACGGTAAAACCGCAGTTTGCCGTTCTTTGAACGGGTTTAATTCTTACAAGAGTAGGCACAGCCACTCGCGCTACATTAAGATCCCCAGCCGTGTCAAGGGTTATCGTTTTCCCAAGTACCGCTGGTCGCCATCTGGCCATTATTACGGCGAGATAGAGTGGCTTTTTTAGCTGAAACGGCAGGACAAGACTGCTTAAAACTAAACCGGGGGGCACAAATGAAATGTTGTTGCTGCGCGAGTAGTTTGGGGATAGGCGGGGGCAGGAAAAGTCAACCAAGCTTTTACATCCAATGCTCCTTTTGTGGGTCCGTCAATCACATCAAGTGCCGTCATGGCAACGGCGATGTGAGAAAAATAACAGTCGTCCGGATACCTCCGCCAAATGTGGAGATTATCCGAGTCCGTCGTTGAAAGAGATTGGGAGAGATTGAAAAGTTAGGGAGTTAGGCGCTTTAGAGATAAGGCGCCTTTTTGTTTTTGAGTAGACAGGCATTTATTTTTTTGTCATAATTACTGGAGCTCAATTGTTTTTTTAAAAGGTCGAGCGTATAAAAAAAATTTTAAAAACCATGAGGACATTTTTTGTAACAATTCTATTATTTGTCTTGCTTTCTTTGTCAGTAACTATGTCTGCTAATGATGGTTATCATATGATGGATATGATGAGCTGGGATAGTTGGGGCTTTGGTATGGGTTGGGGGTGGTTTGGTTTGCTCGCGATGATATTGTTTTGGGCATTAATTATTATCGGCATTGTTTTGCTGGTAAAATGGTTGATTGGTCAGGGCCAGGGGAAACAAAAAAGAAAATCTGCTTTGGATATCTTAAGGGAGCGTTATGCCAAAGGCAAAATTAATAAGGAGGAGTTTGAGGAAAAGAAAAAAGATTTAGCATAATAAAGGCAATGAGCGAAAAGATGAAGACCGTTTTGGATAAAAAAAATAAAAATAATAAGGCAGGAGTGGAAGAAGGGCTAATTTTAGCGTGGGGAGAAATTTTTTTAAAGTCAGCCGGGGTGCAAAAAGATTTGAAAAATAAACTGGTTAAGAATTTTTCTTCGTTTTTAAAAAAAGAAGGAATTGGGTTTGAGATAGATATTTGGCGAGAGAGAATTTTTGTCAGAGCAAATAATTTAAAAAAAGCGGCTTGCTTGGCTAAAAACACTTTTGGTTTAGTTTGGTTTGCTAAAAGTTTCTTTTTGGAAGGGACTTCGCTTGATGAATTGTCCTCTTTTGTTGATAAAAATTATAAGGATTGGATTAAAGAAAAAGAAAGCTTTGCTTTGCGGGTTAAAAAGAGTCCTGATGTTTCTTATAAAAGAGATGAAATAATAGATAAGGCGGCCGAAAAAATTAAAAGAAAAGTCAACTTAGACAAGCCCAATAAAGAAATTTTTATTGAAGCAAGAAAAAAGGGCTGGTTTGTCTATTTTCAAAAAGAAAAAGGACTGGGCGGTTTGCCTGTCGGTAGTCAGGGCAGTGTTTTGACATTGATTTCTGGCGGGATTGATTCGCCGGTTGCTTCTTTTCTTATGGCTAAAAGAGGGGCTCGAAATATTTGGCTGCATTTTCACAGCTTCCCTTTGGTTTCTCGGTCTAGCATTGAAAAAGTTAAAGATTTGGCTAATGTTTTTTTAAAATACCAGCCAAATTTAAAAGTTTATTTTATCCCCTTTTCCAAAATCCAAAGCGTTATAAAAACAACAATACCAGCCAAGTACCGTGTTTTATTCTATCGCAGGATAATGCTGGAAACAGCTCAGAAAATAGCTAAGAGAGAAAAATACCAGGCTTTGACAACTGGCGAAAGTTTGGGGCAGGTTAGTTCGCAAACTTTGCCAAATTTGAAAATAGCTCAAGAGAATATAGAGTTGCCTATTTTACGTCCTTTGATAGGGATGGATAAAGAGGAAATTATTAAATTGTCAAAAAAGACAAGTCTTTACAATGTTTCTGTAATCCCCCAAGAGGATTGTTGTACTTTATTTGTCCCAAAAGGGCAAACTGCTTTAGCTAAAGCCGAAGTGTTTGAACAGCTTGAGAAGAATTTAAAAATAAAAGGATTGGTTTCAGAGGCAATAAGAAAAGTTGAAATTGAACTTTTCAATTAATAAAAAGAAGGCAATTTAAACAAACAAAAAAGCCCTAACGGGCTTTTAGTTTTGCGATTGGTTTATTTAGAATCAGCTAGAGCTTGTTTGATAATTGTTTCTAATTGATTGTAGGGGATAGTTCCGGATACAAGACGGTTGTTGATGAAGGCGGCTGGTGCGCCTTTAACTCCTGCTTTTATCCCCTCTTGTAAGTCTTCTTTTACTTTGTTTTGGTATTTTTTAGAAGAAAGACAGCTATTGAATTTTTCTGTATTCAATTCTAATTGCTGGACTAATTTTTGATAAGCCTCTTTTCCTAGTTCTGGTTGATTTTCAAAAAGGCCGTCGGCGAATTGCCAAAATTTTCCCTGTTCAGCCGCGCATTCAGAGGCCTCGGCCGCAGGAGTAGCTTGGCTGTGGATTTTATCCAGCGGGAAATGCCGATAGATCCAGCGAACATCGTTGGGGTAATTATCTATAATTTTTCTGATAGTCGGGTGGAATCCTTTGCAAAAAGAGCATTCAAAATCAGAATATTCAATTATAGTAACTGATGCCTGCGGGTTTCCTAAAATATGGTCTGTTTCTTTAATAACAACGCTGTTTTCTTTCTGGTTGAGAATTTGGGCTTTTTGTCTGTCTGGATTATTTTTAGTATACACAATAGCTCCGGCGATAATTAAGCCGGCGGCAATAATCGCGCCCGGGATAAGCCAATTGGTTTTTATCTGGCTGATCATACAAGGTATCTTTTGATTGGGGTTGGTCTTGTCGCAATTACTGAACGCAGTGCGAACCTACTTTGAACGAAATTGAGCCGCTCCCACCCCAGCCGCGCCTTCGGCGCGGAAAGCAGGCGGGCAAAAATTCCTTCCCCCAGACCCCCTTCCTTTTTGTCCGCCTGCCGGAGGAAAAGATTTTTTGTGGTGCGGTTTACATTTACTTGTAAGAATTAACCGCGTTGTTCACAGTTTTTCAGGATAAAAGTAATTAATTAA
>CAYQQO010000053.1:0-3446 GCA_964420115.1 uncultured Candidatus Saccharibacteria bacterium
ATTTCCAATGAAAGCACTATGGATTATGAATATTCTTACGAGTGGTGCGTGGTTTCAAGCGAAGACAATGAATGCGGCGGCGGGGATGATATATTTTCCTCTTCCGCCGCTAAATTTATTGAAGCCGGCGAGGATTGGAATACCAATTTAGGGGCGACCGTGCCAAACCCGGGAAATTATTGGTTCAAACTGATTGTTTATTGGGACGGCGGAAGTTCTGGTTCTTATATTACTTTTACAGCCGAGGAAGAGGATAGAGATAACGGCGGAGGAAACGGTGGCGGTGGCGGTGGCGGCGGAGGTAGTGGTAGCAGAACAGTTACGCCTCCGGTTTTTGAAGAAGATAAACCGGTGATAGCCGAAGGCATCCGCCAGAAAACGGATTTTAACAAAGATGGCAAAGTCAATCTGGTTGATTTTTCAATTTTTCTTAGCTGGTGGGGAAAAGCCAATTCGAAAATTGACTTGAATCAAAACGGAAAAGTGGACTTGCCGGATTTTAGTATTTTCTTGTCCTGCTGGACAGAATAAATAAAATTTCAAAAATGAAAAATTACAGTTCAAAATTTAAAATCATATTTGTTCTAATTATAACTTTTGTTTTATTTCCCTCTGCTTCTTTCGCGGCAAGTTTATATTTAGAACCTTTACAAGGCGAGTATCAGTCCGGAGATACTTTTATGGTTGAAATAAGGTTGGACGCTGAGAAAGAGAACATTAATGTAGTTGAGGCCACTTTAACTTTTTCAAACGATATTTTAGAAGTTAAAGATTTTAGTTCTGGAAATTCTATTTTAACTCTCTGGGTGGAAAGGCCTGTTTTTTCCAACCAGGAAGGTAGAATTTCCTTTATTGGCGGAATTCCCGGAAGTTATTCAGGCAAAAACGGAATTTTAGGAAAAATAGCATTTAGAGTGAAAGAAGTAAATACAGAAAAGACGGCAGAAGTTAAATTTTTGGATAGTTCAAAAGTTTTATTAGATGACCAAAAAGGAACCCAAGCCAATTTAATTGCTAAAAGGGTAATTTTCAAGATTTTACCAGAAATTTCAACGATTATTAAAAAAGAATGGGAAGAGGAGCTTCAAAAAGATAAAATTCCCCCGGAACCCTTTAAAATAGAAATTAGTCAAGATCCCTCTGTTTTTGATGGAAAATATTTTATTGCTTTTTCAACAACCGACAAGCAAAGCGGAGTTGACCATTATGAAGTGAAAGAAGGAAAAAGAGAATGGAGGTTGGCCGAAAGCCCTTATCTTTTAGAAAACCAATCTTTAGGAGAAGAGATTAAAGTAAAAGTGGTTGACAAAGCCGGGAATGAAAGAATACAAATGATTAAATTTGAAGCCAGGAAAGCCGAAAGGAAAATTGGCTGGAAAGATATATTGCCCTGGATAATTTTGATAGTGATAGTGATCGGGGCTGGGATAACATGGTGGATAATAAAATCACGAAACAGACGAAAAACTCTACGCGAAACAGAAACGAAACTTTAAAGATTTAAAATATGACAAAAAATATTAAAAAAATAATTTGGCTTAGCGCCGTAGTGTTATTATTCAGCGTCAGTTTAGTGCTACCCGCAAGGGCTCAGGGCGCTTCTTTATATTTATCGCCCTCCAGCGGAACTTATACTGTCGGCAGCACTTTTTCAGTTCGGGTAATGGTAAATAGCGGAGGCGCGGCCATCAATGCCGCTGAAGGAGCTTTGACGTTTAATTCAAATGAGCTTGAAGTGCTAAAAGTTTCTAAAAGCAATTCAGTCTTTAACTTATGGGTCGCTGAACCGAGTTTTTCCAATTCTGCCGGCACTGTCAGTTTTACCGGAGGAACAACCGACAGTTTTACCGGAACTGCGGGAAATATTATTACCATTACTTTTAAAGCCCATCTCATTAGCACAAGCAAGGTCAGTTTCTCCACAGGCTCGGTATTAGCCGATGATTATAAAGGAACAAACGTTTTAACCAATTTAAGTTCGGGAGTTTATACTGTGAAGCCCGCGGAGATTACTCCGCCGGCAGAAGAATATATTCCTCTCAAAGGTACGCCGGCAGCTCCGGTTGTTTCTTCGCCCACCCATCCTGATTCTGAAAAATGGCATGAAAATAGTAGTCCTAAATTTACTTGGGAGGTTCCTTCTGATATTACGGGCGTAAGATTGCTTGTTGACCGTTTATCCGCGGTTGTTCCAACCGTATTTTACTCAAAGCCAATAACAGAGAGACAATTAGAAGATTTAGAAGACGGTGTTTGGTATTTTCACGTCCAACTTAGAAATCAAGCTGGCTGGGGTAAGGTTTCTCATTTCAAGTTCCAAATTGATACCCAACCGCCGAAACCTTTTAAAATTGAAGCAAAAGAAGAAAAAGAAACCACTAATCCTCAGCCGACTTTGCTTTTTGAAACAACCGACGAAATGTCCGGTATAGATTATTACGAGATAATGATTGATGGCAAGAGCTCAACAAAAACAGAAAGGCCGGAGTATAAAATTCCTTCCCAAGATTTAGGAAAACATACCATAATCGTTAAGGCAGTAGATAAAGCCGGAAACGAAACTTTAGTAATGACTGATATTGAAATCTTGCCGATTGAGGCGCCGGTTATTACCGACCACCCCCGTGAACTTCTTCCCGGCAGCACCCTTTCTGTAAAAGGAACCGCCCTACCGGAGGCAACGGTAAAAATTTACATCCAAAAAGAAAAAGAAGAAGCGAAAATAGGAGAAACAAAAAGCGATAAAGAAGGTAAATGGGTTTATGTTGAAGTTGAGCCGGCAGAAAAAGGGGTTTATCAAATTTGGGCTGAAACTATAGATTCTTCTGGAGCAAAGAGTATGCCTTCTGAAAAAGTTACGGTTTTGGTCAGCCCCCCGGTTTTTATTAGAATAGGAAAATTAGCCATAGATTATCTTACTACTATTATGACTCTTTTGATTTTAATTTTAGCTATAATTCTTGGAATACTTTGGGGCTGGCGAGAGGTAAAAAAAAGGAGGAAAAAAATACAAAAAGAGACCTCTGAAGCTGAAAAAGCTTTGCACCAGGCTTTCAAGACACTAAAAGAGGAAACGGAGGAGCAAGTAGCAAAATTGGATGGCAAAGCCGGTTTAAGCAAAAGAGAGAAAAAGATTTGTAATGATTTAAAGAAAACTCTGAAAAATTCTGAAAAATTCATTGGTAAAAAAATTAAGGATATTGAAAAAGAAATAAAGAAGTAGTAAAATTATAAAATGAATGGCTGGGTTAGCAGTCGTCCGTCGGACGCAAGAATCCGTCGGTGTGCTAACCCACGCCGGCGGATTTTTGTTAATTTAAAAATTTAATAAGGGAGTTCCTTTATGTCGCTCGCGTCGGGTCGGGCGGGACAAGGGTAACTAAATACAAATGATAATTTCCCGCCGAAAAAATCTGGGTGAAGCCCCCTCCGTCGCTAAAGCTCTG
>CAYQQO010000054.1:0-3440 GCA_964420115.1 uncultured Candidatus Saccharibacteria bacterium
CCGCTTCTTCCGCTTGTTATGCAAACACTAATTAACAGCAATCTAATTTTTCTCTTTTTTTTAGCCCTTTTGCTAATTTTACTCAGCTGGAATATATTTATTTCTATCCAACTATGGCGGGTTAAAAGAAGTTTGAAAGTATTTTTCTCGGGCAAAAGCGCCTCTGATTTGGAAGGTGTTCTTTTTGAAGGAATCAAAAGATTGAAAAAAAGCGAAACAAATATTAAGGATTTGCTTAATTCTTCAAAAGCGCTGGAAAAAATGGCCAGCCAGAGTATCCAAAAAGTAGGTGTTGTCAGATTCAATCCCTTTAAAGAAACAGGCGGAGACCAAAGCTTTGCCGTTGCTCTGCTTGACTCATCAAACAACGGCTTGATTATTTCCAGTTTGTATTCCCGCCAAGGAACCCGCATTTATTCCAAGCCAATCACCGCCGGCCAATCAAAATATCCTCTTTCCAAAGAAGAATTAGAAGCGCTTAAAAAAGCCGGCTTTAAAACATGAGTGAAAAAGAGAAAAAACAACAGAATAAATTAGAGCCAAGACCACCAGTAGTGGTCATTTTAGGCCATGTTGATCATGGAAAAACAAGCATTTTGGACTTTATTAGAAAAACAAAAACAGCTGAAAAAGAATCTGGCGGAATAACCCAGCATATTGGCGCTTACCAAATAGAGCACAAAGGGAAAGATATAACATTTATTGACACCCCCGGCCACGAACTTTTTTCAGCTATGCGCTCAAGAGGAGCCACTGTCGCGGATATCGCTATTTTGGTAGTAGCCGCTGAAGCAGGCGTCCAGCCACAGACAAAAGAAGCAATTAAACATATTAAAAAAGTGGGCCTCCCCATGATTGTGGCTATTAACAAAATTGACAGAAAAGAAGCCCAGCCAGAAAAAGTTAAAAAGGAATTATCAGAAAATGATATTTTAGTTGAATCATTAGGCGGACAAGCGCCATCAGTTAATATATCCGCCAAAACAGGACAAGGCGTTGATGATTTATTAGAACTAATTCTTTTGGTGGCTGAAATGGAAGAACTAAAAACAGAAAAAGACCAACCGGCAAAAGGATTAGTTATTGAAGCCCACTCTGATAAAAGACGCGGCGCTACTGCCACCCTCTTAGTTAAAGAAGGAACACTGACAAACAAAGACATTATCGGCACCGATTCAGCAATAAGTAGAGTAAGATCGCTGGAAAACTGCTATTTAAAGCCGGTTGGAAAAGCGACTGCCTCAACGCCAGTGGTAATAACGGGTTTTGATAAAGTCCCACAGGTTGGTGAAAAATTCTATGCCTTTAAAAACACAGAAAAAGCGCAAGCAAGAATAACCAGAAAAACAGCAAAAAGAAAAGAGGACAAAGAGGTAATGGTTTTTGACCCCAATAAGAAAATTTTAAATATTATTCTAAAAGCCGATGTTTCCGGTTCCCTGGAAGCAATCAAGGAAACACTAAAAAATATCCCCAGCGAGGAAGTAGCTTTGAGAATATTAAAATCAGAAATTGGCGAAATTAGCCAATCAGACATTAAGCTGGCTGAATCAGCTCATGCCAAAATAATTGGCTTTAGAGTCAAAGCAGATCCGACTGTCAAAGAACTTGCCAGACAAAAAGGAATAAAAATTATTACCTTTGATGTAATTTATGAATTAATCCAGGAAGCAAGAAGGATGCTTTCACAGCTTCTTTCCCCAGAAATAATCAAAAATGTTTTAGGCCAGCTCAAGGTATTGGCTATTTTCAAATCAGGAAGCGACAAACAGATTATCGGTGGAAAAGCAATAAAGGGGCTAATAAAAAAAGAAGGCTTGATTGATGTTATCAGAAACAATAAAAAAGTTGGCAAAGGAAGAATAATCCAACTCCAAAAAAACAAAAAAGAAACAGATGAAGTTAAAAAAGATCAGGAATGCGGCATTTTGTTTAAAGGCGACATTATTATTGAAGAAGGAGATGTTTTAGAGATTTTTAAAGAAGAGAAGAAAAAAAGAGAATTATAACCTGCCAAGTAATTTTCGGAAATAATGTCTCAAAGAATAAAAAGGGTTAATGAACTTTTAAGAGAAGAAATTAGCGAAATTCTTCTGCGCGAAGTTGACTTTGGCGACACTTTAGTCACCATTACCGAAGTTAATACTTCCCCAGACCTAAGACAAGCAAAAATTAAAATATCAGTCAATCCGATTGAAAAAAATGAATCAGCTCTCAAAATTATCAAAAACAACATCTACAAATTACAACAAGCGCTTAATAAAAAACTTCATTTAAAATTTGTTCCTAAAATTATTTTTGAAATAGACCAAGCAGAGGCAAAAGCGCAAAGATTAGAAGAAATATTTAAAGAAATTAAAAAAGATAAAAAGGATTGAATTTTTAAAAAGTTGTGATAAGCTGATTACAGGGTCACGTGGCGGAGTGGTTACGCAGCGGTCTGCAAAACCGCGTACACCGGTTCAATTCCGGTCGTGGCCTCCAGCGCGCCGTGGTGGCGGAATTGGTATACGCGCATGACTTAAAATCATGTGGGTACATAACCCATGTGGGTTCGAGTCCCACCCGCGGCACCAAAATCAAACTTGTCAGTTTTGAACCAACGTCGGAGTGGACGGCGCAAAGTGCCGCCCACGATATGGCTCTCAAAAAGCCAAAAAGTCATGTCTTGGTGTATCTATACAATATAAAAAGACCCGCGATAGGCGGGTCTTTTTATATCTCCAGCACTTCTATCTGAAGCTGTTTGACACCAAACTGCCTAGCGTCGGAACGCTCGGCAAACCAAATGTCCATCTTATGGCTGTTTTTAGCTGCCATCCTGTCCTCAACAACAAAAATTTTATCTCCGTACAGTTGAGGAAATCGCACCCTTGTACCAAACCTCAAGAAGTTACAAGCGACTATACCATCACGAACATAAGTCCCTGAAGCGGTAATAAAAGGAGTCGCGTCGGTCTGGTCAGGAGTGGATGAATAAGCAGTTACCACAACCCAACGCTTACCAATAACAATGGGGGTGTCTGGATTAGCCGTCTGGACCAGGGCCTGCCCATAAATAGTTGGCAGGCTGTTTGAAAACATTGGCTCAAGATTACTATCTTTCGCCAAACCAGGATAGATAGAGCTAAATCCAGATAGCGCGTATTGAGGAAAAATAATATTGGTGGCAAAACCAACTAAAGTTAAAGAAGCTGAAAGACGGGAATAAATATACATCATTATCTGAAACAAAAAATCCGATTACCTCCCGAAATAATCCAAGATATAATCGAATTTTTGTAAATAAAAAACCCCTTTCGGGATTTTCTCTATACTATCATATTATTAAGAACTTGTCAAGCTTTTTTGTCAAGCCCCCTGTTGGCTTTCAGTTAAAATGTCGCTAGTTAGCTTTCAGCAATGTGTCGTATTTGATAAAGTTAATTCAGTGTCGTCTG
>CAYQQO010000055.1:0-3295 GCA_964420115.1 uncultured Candidatus Saccharibacteria bacterium
TTTAATCCTGAATTATTCCTTACCTGGGTGGTTCAGTTTAGTCAGGACCCGTCAAAAGGTTTTATCAATTTGTATGAATATGCGTTAAAATATTCATATATGATTACAGATAAAGCCAAATTCAAGGCCAAAATATTAAGTTTTTGGGCAAGGCATGGCCTTGAGGCAACCATAGACGCCTTCCCAGTTAAAAGATCTACCTTATTCTCTTGGCAAAAGATATTAAAAGAGAATAACGGCAAACTAGAGGCGCTTAATGATTGAACTGGCCTAGAAATTTTGGACACCAAACTTCAATTTCTTAGATACCTTTGCTATGATTAAATCATATGCAAAAAACAAAGTATTCAGACAAACAAAAAGCTTCCATTGCTTTGGAAGCTATCAGGGGTCAAAAGACCCTTAATCAAATATCATCCCAATACCAAGCCCATCCCACCCAGATAAGAAGATGACAGGCAGCAGCTCTTGAAGGAATCATCAGTTCATTCAGCAAAGACAATCAAAAAGACAAAATCATTGTTGAAAAAGACAAACTAATGGAGATAAAGAGTATATAGCCAATACGTTCTTAAGCATTTTTAGTAAGCGATTATAAACTTTATTGTTTTTTTAACAAAAAGCCCCTTTGGGGCTTTTTTGTTATGTGATATAATTATACATATGTTTTCTTCTAAAAAAGCGGCCTTCGGTCTTGATTTGAGCGAGGTCTCCTTGAAAATAGCCCAGTTTAGGCAAGGGGGGGCTGGTTTGGCATTGGCTAGTTTAGTCAAAGAGGATTTGCCGGCTGGCTTGGTAGAGGGAGGGGAAATCATTAATGAAAAAAAATTAGTTTCTTTTTTAAAAAAAGCGCTGGCCAAAGCCAAGGGGCAGTCGCTTTCGGGGAAACGCGTTGTTTGCAATCTGCCCGAGGAAAAGGTCTTTATTCGTTTAATTCAACTGCCTAAGATGAAAAAAGAAGAAATTGGCAAAGCGGTTGTCTGGGAAGCAGAGGGGCACATCCCTTTGCCTATTGATAAAGTCTATTTGGACTGGCAGTTGGTTAATCCTTTGGTTGACCATTTGGATCATATAGATGTTTTGATTTCTGCCGCGCCAAAGAATTTAGTTGACAGTTATGTTAGTTTTTTAAAGGCGGGCGGGATCATCCCTGTTTCTTTAGAGCCGGAATCAGTGGCGGTTGTCAGATCTCTAATTAAGGAAAAAGACGAGCAGTCCACTATTATCGTTGATTTAGGGGCAACTGGCACTGCCTTTGTCGTTTTTGCCGCTTTAAGTATCCGTTTTACTTCCCGTTCTTCTATTTCCGGAGCGATGCTTTGCCGGGCTATTAGCCAAGATTTAGGCGTGGATGAGAAAGAGGCCAATGAACTGAAAATTAAATTTGGTTTGGACAAGACAAAAAACGAGGGGAAAGTTTATGAGGCCATTATTCCTGTGGTTGACGAATTGGCTAAACAAATTGCTGATTATGTTAATTTTTATCAGGAGCATGCCAGCCACGTCCATGGGCCGAGCAAGGCGGTCAATCAGGTGCTTCTTTGCGGGGGTGATTCTCTGTTGGCTAATTTGCCGGCTTATCTTTCCAAAAAATTAGGGCTTTCTGTTAATTGGGCCAATCCTTTTGTGAATATTAATAGTGATAACAAAAAAGAGATAAAGCTTTCTGGGGGGAGCGTTTTATCTCCTTCTGATTCTCTTTCTTATGTGACAGCCATTGGTTTGGCTTTAAGAGAGATTGTTAATTAAATGCTTAAATTTAATCTTTTGCCGCCACAAGAAAAAAGAGAACTGGAAATGTCCAACTTTAACCGCTTGATTACTTCTTTGCTAATCTGGTTTTTTGTTTTTTTAATTACTTTTGGCGTTTTACTGGCAAGCGCCTATTATTCTCTTTCTATTATAATAGACGGGCAGGAAAAATTAGTGGCTCGTTTTGAAGGAGATGAGAATATTGGGGGACTGCTTGAACTGGAGGAAAAAATTAAAAATGATAATACGTTAATAAAAGAGCTTAATAAAAAGCAGGAGGGAATTGTTTTGTGGACGCCCATTTTAGAGGAGTTTTCCAGAATAACGACAGAAGGGCTTTATTTGACCAACTTGAATTACCAAAAAGAAGAAGAAAAAGTCAGCATTGCCGGTCGTGCCAGTAGTCGCGATAAATTATTAGAGTTTGAGAATAAATTAAAAAAAAGTTCATATTTTGTTGAAGTAGAATCTCCTTTTTCTAATTTAATTAAGCAAACTGATATTAATTTCAGCTTTATTTTGTGTTTAGTTGAAAAAGAGGAGGAATAGTTAAATGCCGCCGTTTTACAAAAAATTATTAATTTCTTTGGGAGTAGTTGCGGTTATTCTGCCGCTTTTTGTTGTTTTCGGGGTGATGCCCTTTTTAGGGGAGATTAAAAATCTTTCAAAAGAATATTTGGATATCCAAGAAAAAATAGCCAGATTGAACCAAGCGGGAGCACTTTTAGAGGATTTAGAAAAGTATTATCAGGACAAAGAAGATAATTTGGCTAGAATAGAGGGCGCTTATTTGGGCCCGGAAGAAGTGGTTGGGCTGATTACGACATTAGAAAGAATTGCCGCTCAAACAGGCAATATTTTTGAAATTCAGTCGGCCGTCCCTGCTTCAACCGGGGATGAAAAAGATTCTTATTTGACTTTGCGTATTTCTCTTCAAGGTGATTTTAACAGCGCCCTTGCCTTTTTAGCTAATTTAGAAGATAATCCTTATCCGCCTTACCGTTTGATAGAAATAGATGATCTTTCTATTAGAAGAACGGGAGGCCAAGGAGCAAATGCTCCGGAAGAACTGACCAAAAATATATTAGAAACGTCAATTAATGTAAAGGTTTATACCAACAGTCCAATAGAGGATAATAGCTTATGAAGATGATTAAATTGCCGACAACTGAACAAGTTTACAGGTTTTTAAAGAAATATTCTCCTTGGATATTGGCTTTAGTTTTTATTATCGTTGTTTCTCTAAATGCTTTAATATATCACCGTTATGTTTATTCAACTATTTCTTCTCAAACAGAGCCGGAAATTAAAAAAACCCTGGTTGATTATGAAAGATTAAACAGGGTTTTAGACGATGTTGATATGAGGCAGAATAATTTGTTCAGAGTGAAAAGGAATTATTATAACGATCCTTTTAATTGAACAATAGGTCAGCGATGGTATTTTTAAATTAGATTGCCTTTACTGCATAAGTTCACATACATATTGTGACGGGTCCTGACTAAACTGAACCACCCAGGTAAGGAATAATTCAGGATTAAAA
>CAYQQO010000056.1:0-3172 GCA_964420115.1 uncultured Candidatus Saccharibacteria bacterium
TTCATATGTAAACGCAGATGACGAACAAAAAGCAGTTTCATTAATAAAGGCATTAGTATCAGAGGCAAAACTATATGAGAATAGTATAATTACTTATTGGAAAGAATTATTTTTTAGTCTGATGCAGTTAATAATACAAGTATCAGAAGAAAACAAAATTGATCTTTTTTTGGAGGAAGGTGGAAACACAGCTTTATGGGATAAAATTATGAATTCAAAGACTATTGATGAATTATGTGACTATGTTTTAGATAAGCTAAGCAACTATTTTAACGTATTAAGTAAAAAAAAGGAACATAGTCCAATTATTTATGAAATCATTAACTATGTTAAAGACAATTATGCTGATAAGAATCTGTCTGTTAGTTCAATAAGTAAACAGTTTTTTATGAACAAATCATATCTTTGTGTAGCATTTAAGAAGGAAACAGGTAAAACCATCAACACATATATTACTGATTACCGCATAGATATTGCAAAAGATATTCTTGGGGATTGCAGAGTAAAAATCTCAGATGTGGCAGTACGCGTAGGCATTCCTGATGTAAATTATTTGTAACTATTCAGCATCTTTAGTATGGCAAAACAGGCATGGCAATAAAAGGGCCATATTCAACTGGATATAACCCTTCCGAACCTTGAAAATGAAATAGAGCTATTAGGATTTCGATGTAAACATTGGTCTTCCGGATACAGCAGCCTGTAATGCATCAAAGGTTGACTTCCCCTGCTTATTTGCAGTTGAAATGTAGCTGCGTATTTTATCAAAGGTTTCATTGCCTTCATTGGAACGAAAACCACCGGACACCTTCTGCTGGACTTTACTCATGCGGATATCTCTTTCAGCGAGGTTGTTATCAAAGGGTACCTCAGGTAATATCATAAATCTAAGAATATCCTCTTTGAAAAGAATCATCCGGTCAAGTAGGTTTCTTGCTTTACTTCGCGCTTTGCGTCCTCTTTTTCTTTTACCGGAGGACACATCAGAATAAATGGGGTTTTCTTTTTCGCCACAACACAGGATTTCATCATACTGGTTTTTAAAGGTAGCAGCTTCTTCAGGAGGTAATGCCCCTCCGGCAGCATCTACACCTTTTTTGATATCTATCAAAAGTGTTCTCATCTGCTCTGACCATGCTTGGTTAAAGTTCTCTGTAATGCCAATGAGTTCTCGTAGTATATGAGAATTACAGATAGCGTGACTGCAGTTATCATAGTTGTAGTATGATTTCCAAAAGTCGTGTACAGCAACACCTTCAAACTCTGGAAGAATGCCTATATCCTTTGTAGCCATACTCCCACGTTTTGGATGTGTTTCAACGTAGGTAAACTGCTCATTACCTGCAGTATGCAGCCAAAAGTTTTTCCCTTTTACCCGGGTACCTGTTTCATCGCAATGAATTACTTTGGATTGTTTTAATTGTTCTTTTATGTGCTCCATTGAATCATCCAATGATTTACCACACCTGTGAACTATGTTGACAAGTGTTCCGGAACTTACTGGTATATTGAAAATATCTTTGCTGATTTTTTTCAGTCTTTCGTATGGAATATAATTTCCTTTGTTAAGACATACTACAATGGCGTTAAGTGTATCTCCATACTGGATGTAGTGGTCAACTCCCTGAGGGAAATCAGCAGAATTTTCTTTGCCACATTTGAAACAGGTTTTTACCTGGGCACGATGTTCTGTAACAACCTTTATTATTTTAACATCTACTACCTGCCTTGATTTATGTCCAGTAGGAAGTTCTTCAGAAATATCTGTGCCACAGTTTTTACAGCTATCAATATTGTGGTCAACCACAACATCCGGGGCTTCACAAACCTTTATAGTGCTACCTTTATGACCTGGCTGCCCGCCAGGTTTACGCCCGGTTTTCTCCCTCAAACTTTTTGGTTTGATGAAGGGATCGCTGGAAGGTGGTCTGCTACTGTTTTTACTGTTTTGGTTCACGCGGGCACGGAGTTCATTGTTTTCCCGGGTAAGGCGCTCAACTTCTTCACAAAGTGTTTCAAAACATTCGCGTACTGCATCTGAGCATTGACTAATTTCAACGGCAACTTCAAGTGAGGGGCGCATTTGAAAGCACCTCCCTGAAGTTTTTTGACAAAGGGTACACATAAATATCCTTTATGGGAACCTTTAGCTTATTGTAGCGGTCATTTCGACTTCTACCTTTAGTTTCGCCAAGATGTATCCAATTAGCAGCTTTATAGCATGTCCCTTGAAAACGGTTTTTTTCAACAAATGTTTCAAGCATATGTAACGGATGTCCGTATTTGTGCTGCCAGTCAAAACTCACTCTTCTGCTGACAAGACCAAGGATATGACTTGCCAAGTGAGGTACCTTTACCCATGGAAGTACAAGAAACCTGGTATTGTTTGTAGTAAAAATTAAATTAGCTTTACGGATGGAAGGATTCCAACCTACGAAATTATCACGTGGAGCACACGACCAGGCAGAAGAACCAAACAACATACAGGCTAATAGTTTTCCTTTACTGCTGTAAAACATATACTTAAGATTTTCGCCCACTGTCATATCAAATCCAAGATAGTGATACTGTTCAACCAGGGACTTGAATTCTTGATTTTGGTATGTACGCTCTTTTACTACTTCAACTCTTAAGGGAATTACTTTTTTTATATTGCATAAAATGTTTGTAGTATCGTGCAGCATAAGCTGGTTATTACTTTTACTATACCCTGGTTTTGGTCCGGAGCTTTGTCTTGGTGGGAGAGTTATTACTCCTTTTTTGTCAAGCCTGCGGAGCATATCACGGCAAGAGATATCTTTTGGACGACCATCTGCATATTTCCAGTCCCATATATTGCAAAGTTCTATGGATAATTTAGTCCTCCCCCAAGTGGGATTGTCTGACATTAATTTGTTTATTAGTTCTATTTCTTTTTCTGTTATTTGTGGTTTTAGTTTCATCGGTTTAATCACCCCGATTTCTACTTTACCACAAAATGGCTTGCGAGTCCAGAACTTTTTTAATTGTATGCTGAATAGTTACAAAAGTGCTATGATTTATCCATATGGAAAAGAGTTTGCACCAATTGTTAGGCATAAAAAATTGTTAAATCAGTATAATATAGTATCATTAGTTTCTCCAAATGGTTGGGGCTACACTGGGGAAGATGCGGGTCGAGCTGATAATGGTG
>CAYQQO010000057.1:0-3139 GCA_964420115.1 uncultured Candidatus Saccharibacteria bacterium
ATAATCAGGGGGGATCTTTAGGGCTTTAACGGCTTTTTCCATAACCAGCGCGTTAGCCCTGCCAATCCTTAAGCGATCGACCATTTTATGGGATACTTCGGCAATACCTACGGCAAAAGCCTGATCCAAAATCTTGGCATAAAGTTCTTCGCGCCGCCGCTCGGTCAAAAGCTTGGAGTCATTTAGGTTGGGAAGCTTAGCTGAGGGGAGAAGAACTACCGCGGCCGCTACAATCGGCCCGGCCAGAGGGCCGCGACCGGCTTCATCGATTCCGGCAATGAACTGAAAACCCTTGCGCCACAAAGATTCCTCAATCCGGTAGTTCATAGTAAACCTCTTAATGTTAATAATTCCATCTCGAAGCTCCTAAATGAACCGTGCTCGCGGATTTCCCGCACACGGCTCTGCAATACATGATTTTCAGTAAGTATTATATATAGCATAGGTCAGTTTCGGTTTTGGCAAAGGATTGTTCTCCAGATATATCCAAAAGGACGGCCAGTTCCATGTTTGCTTCTGACTGCGGCGGTTTAACCATTTGAAGACTAATCCCAGCACCTTGCGGTAATATCTTTGTATGCTTTCAAAGTTTCCACTCAGTCCATAATAATTGTAATGGCCTTGAAGTTTCAGCTTCAAAAGCTTCCAGATTTCTCCCGCCTTTAAGAGATTGCGTATACTTTTTAGCCACGCTCCCATTCCCTTAATCGCTCTGCTCATCTTTTTCCTGCTGGTCTTCACTCTCACCATAAATCGCCCGTTTCTTGTTCGGGTGCAATAATGGGTAAATCCTAGAAATTCTATAGTCTCGGGTTTTCCCCCGCCACGCTGTCTGTGGTTTTCTTCCGCAAAGCGCCCAAATTCCACTATCCTTGTCTTTTCCTCTGCCAGCTCCAGTCCAAACTTCGCCAGCCGCCCCTTCAAATCTCCCATGACTTTTTGGGCTTCCTCTTTGTGTTGTAGGCAAACTACAAAATCATCCGCATATCTTATTAGATACGCTTCCCCTTGTAGCTCTTTTTTGCCTACTTTCTCAAACCACAAATCAAGCACATAATGTAGATAGATGTTTGCCAGTAGCGGGCTGATTATCCCGCCTTGGGGCGTCCCTTCCTTACTCGCCCTGTATTGCCCTTCTTCCATTACTCCCGCCTTTAGCATTCTCTCTATCAACTTCTTAAATGGCGTATCGACTATTTTCTCCTCTATACATCTCATCATCCACCCGTGGTCAACATGGTCAAAGAACCCTTTTATGTCCGCCTCTATCACCCAGTTTACTTTCTGCCTCATTATCTTATGGTTTAGTTCCTTTAAGCATTCATGGGCGTTCCGCCCCGGCCTGAACCCATATGACATCGGCAAAAATATTGGCTCATAGATTGCTCCCAATATCTTTCCTACTCCCAGCTGTATCACTTTGTCTATCACCGTTGGTATCCCCAGCGGTCGCCTTCCGCCGTTTGCTTTCTCGATGTAGACTCGTCTTACTGGCTGCGGTCGATAAGTTCGCTTCTTTAGCTTCAATATCGTTTCCTCTATGGCTTGGGTGATTTCTTCTTCCGTGTATCCTTCTACCTTTTTTCCGTCCACTCCTGCCGCTCTCCCCCGCTTTAGTTCTCTGTAGCACTCCTTTAGATATTTCGCATCCAGTAGATGCATCAGCGAGGTGAATTTCGTCCACGGCTCTCCCTTTGCCCGCTTGCTTATCAGGGTAAGTTTAAATGCTGTGTCTATCTTTCCTTTTCCCGCTTCTGTGTTCGGCACGCTTTCTCCCTCCCCTGTTATCATGTAGACAGCCCCTTCGAGTCCCCAATGTTTATCGGGGTCATCAGACGTTACTCTGATTACTCCTCTACTATGAACTGTTCAGACTTCTGACCGTTATTTTGTGGCCTCGTTTGTTTTACTTGTGCCACAACTTCCCTTTCGACCTGAGGGTCACGGTCAGACCTCCCAAGTTCCCGTCGTATGCTTTCACAACCATGCCATGGACTTAGACCCCGATAGAGCAGGAAAACACTCACCTTTTTTTTCCCGCGTTTCCCTATGTTGCTTTCCCCATACATGAAGAGGGTCAGCCTCTATATCTATATACTATTTCAGGGCTCAATACCTTCACTTGCGTTATGGCCTGGTTATCCTTTCCTCCTGCTCCGCACCCTGATTCACATCAGAGCACTTGGAGTTCAGTTCCAGCCTGCTGGTTAGGCTTTGGCTGGGTCGGATTTCAACCGACTGCACACGCCGAGCTTTCTTGGCGCACTCATATTACTATTATATCATGTCAAAGCTGCGCTGACGAAGCGTACAGCTATCACACACCCCACAAGGCTTCTTCCCACCTTTATAACATGACCAGGTAAGCTCTAGCGGCACCTTGAGTTTCATGGCCAGTTTAATTATTTCCGCTTTACTTAGATCAATCAACGGAGTAAGGATTTTAATTTTCTTAGCCTTTGTCCCCTCTTTGATAACTTCTTGAAAGGCTTCATAAAATGAAGGGCGACAATCGGGGTAACCTGAATAATCAACAGCATTGGCTCCAATAAAAATAACTTTGGCGCCAATAGCCTCTGCATACGAAAGCGCAAAACTTAAAAAGATCGTATTTCTGGCCGGCACATAGGTTGAGGGGATCCCTTTCATCTTGCGATTGGTGGGAACCTTGGCTTTTTTGTCTAGCAGAGAACTCCCTTTCCACGGCAGCTTAATCTTCATTATTTCATAAGGTATTTTCTCGCGTTTTGCCACCGCCACCGCGCTCTTGAGCTCTCGCTTATGCCGCTGGCCATAATCAAATATCAAAGCGTGACAGCTAAAGCCACGAGATTTGGCATAATATAATGTAGTGGTAGAGTCCAGTCCACCGGAGAGGAGAATAATGGCTTTCTTTTTCATTAAACCTTAATAATCTGCCCACGCTCCGCGCCAACGGAAATTAAGGAAATTTTAACGCCGGCAACTTCGGCTAAGCGGGCCAGATACTTTTTCGCGTTCTGCGGCAGCTTATCGTATTCCTTGATTTTGGTCGTATCTTCCTGCCAGCCGACATGCTCTTCATAAACCGGTTGGCACTCGGCTAATCGATGTATATCAGTTGGAAAATCAGTTATCTGCTTACCTTTATATTCGTAAG
>CAYQQO010000058.1:0-2975 GCA_964420115.1 uncultured Candidatus Saccharibacteria bacterium
CAGGAAACACTCACACTGCACAAATACCTATACTGCGGTAATGATCCGATTAACAAGGTAGATCTTGTTGGAAGAGACGCTTATTTGATCTTTAATAGTCATGGTGGTCCATCTTGGTCTCCATATAGTGGACATGTTCAACTTGCTGTTGATATTGGAAATGATAAAATTTTACTTAGAGATGCTGCATATGGGGAAGTGAAGCGATCAATAACGTTAACCAGAAAACAATTTTGGAAACACATTAATAGAAGAAATACATATTCTATGGGATTTAGAAATAAAGAGATATCTTGGTATGACCGTATTTTTGGACCTCTTCCTTATGCGAAAACAAGCGATGAACTAATGTTGGGTTATTTGGCAGATAAAGACCTTGCTGAGGATCATTTATGGGGCCAGACTTTGTACTGCGCTACATATGCTTGGTTAGGACTTAGAGTCGCAAATTATGATCTTAGTAGTATATTTGACTTAGACACTTATTTTCCTTGGGGTTTATGGAAGTCTGCAGAAAAACGAGCAAAATGGGATACAAATGTATATGTACTCAGGCGTTACAAAGAATAAAACATTAATTATATTTGTTCTGTTGTTAATTACTTTTTTTGCGTTTAAAGTAATTAGGGACTATTATGTAAACTATGTTAAGCCAACTCATATTTTGCAAAAAACTTATTTTCTAAATATGAGTGTAATTACTACTGGAATTTTTGATTTTTGCAGAATTGAACAAAAAAAACCAAATAGCTTAAGTGAAGTCGTAAATGCAGGTTATTTACCAGAAATGTCAAAAGTTTATTATTGTTTAGCTAAATATAATACTTTGAAAGATAAAGAAATTTCATACAAAGGTTGCGAGTTCGAAATTGTTATTGACAGTAATGGCTTTATCAACATTTGCATGCCGAAAGAGGTTTTTAAAGTAGAACCTTTTAAAAAATTATACTCTGAAGAAAGACGATGTTACCAGTTTCCATTACCTAATGTCAATAATTCTGAACAATTGAAGACTTTTAAATTGCCCATTGAATAATAATATTTTAGTAAAAGTGTCAGGTACTTTTTTGGAAAGTGACATAAGGAGTTAGAAAATCGGTTACGAATATATGAATAATTTGGAGCACGACCGGCTCGGTTCGGTTCGTCAGGCTGCTAGCTGGGATTATACCAATACCGAGATCGACATTGTCAGGGTCTATACCTACGAACCCTACGGTGACTTAATAGCCACAGAGGGCACAGAGCTCACAGAGAATCCGTTCATGTTCACCGGCCAGTGGTACGACGCCGAGCTCGGCCAGTACTACCTCCGCGCCAGAATGTACAGCCCAAAAACAATGCGATTCACAACCAGAGACCCCGTCTTCGGAAGACCGCAGGAAACACTCACACTGCACAAATACCTATACTGCGGTAATGATCCGATTAACAGGATCGATCCTTGGGGATTAATTCCTTGGCCTATTTCTGATCAAAATCCTAAACACTGGGAATCAATTGAAATTGAAAGTTTGATACATGAAAACGTCATTCCATTTCTCAATAACAAAGGTATTGTTAATGGTCCTTTTGAAGCGTTTGGTTCAAGAGGACCAGAAGGAATAGGCATATTTGATATGAAAATAGTACGTCCTTATGATACTTTTGAAATTGAGGATGGAATAAATCTAATAGCCTCTGAATTTGGCAATTATCTCACAGGATATTCTTGTACGTATTTATGGGGAAGTATGGGAGAATATGGAGTAAGACAAGGCGGTCATTATTATTCTTATTATCAGTATAATGAACCAGATGATATTGGTAGCAGATATTTTATCTCTGCTGGAGTTTTAATGGCTTTTAAAGATAAGCCTCGTAAATATAACAATTTCTCGTATATCAGTGCAAGACGGACTCTTTTAGATTATATATATGAGATTTTATCCACTGAAGAAAAGTATGATCAAGATCAAAAGATACTGCCAAATCAAGGAAGAATCAAATTGGAAGAATGGGAATTTATAGATAGTTTAAAAATGTTTGAATATTTTTGGAATACTACCTCGAGGTAAAAATGAAAATAAACATTTTGCGATTCATGTCCGTTGGTTCGTTATCCATTGTAGGTTTATTGATCTTATTGGAAATTTTTCATTCAATTTCGTTATATACAAATCCTTCAAAAAAAATATTAGTAGCGATTATTTATATTTCTCGTATCGGTTTAATTTTTGGAGCAGTAACATTTTTTTCAATAGTTATATTCAGGGCTTATTGGAAAGGATTGATTGCATCGATATTAACGATAACAATTTGTGGTTTTTTCGTTAGTTTCGACTGGGAAATTAGAAAAGGAGCAAGGGCTCGAAACGAAAAACTAAAAAATTTAACTGGTGAATATAATTTATTAACTTTGAGGAAAGAACTTGTCAAATATGCCGAAAGCAATTCAGGCTATTTGCCTTCCGCTGATAAATGGTGTGATTCACTTATACAGAATAATCCTAAATTAACTAAAGAATCTTTCCTTCACCCTAACCCATCTGTTTTTAAATTAAAAGGTAATTGTCATTTTGCTTTTAATGAGGAACTTAGCAAAATGATATTAGATGACATTCCAGATGATGTAATCCTTGTTTTTGAGGCTGATGGCGATTGGAATCTTTCAGGAAACCAAGAATTATTAAAAACGAGATATCAGAATCATGGTTACATATCGGTCATTTATAAGGATGGTAAAGTAAGAAATTACTGGTATGATAAACGAGCGGTAAGGACATTTACTGAAGATGCGAAAGTTATGTATTATGTTAAACCTCGTTGGAAATAACTAAGAAACTAAAGGTGTCAGATATTTTTGAGAAGTGACATAAAGAAGGAGTAAGAAAATCGGTTACGGGTGTATTGACAATATGATTGAGCGAGACCATATCGAGGGCGTTAGAGATTGCCGCAGTCTCCCGATAAAAGGCCCCGACAAAAAGCCGTCG
>CAYQQO010000059.1:0-2890 GCA_964420115.1 uncultured Candidatus Saccharibacteria bacterium
ATGATAAGAGTAGTGCCGGAAGCATTCACAGGATTAATGACGAAACTTAGAAAGAACATTGTGAATACTCCTGCAACTATCATTATTCTCTGCTTGGTAGTTAATTCTATTTTTTGTCTCACCAGTCTTCACCCAGAATTTTCTTCTTTAGTCTTTTATCACCCTTGATTTTTATAGCTAACATTTGAGAGGCCTCTTTCTTGTTTTTGAGCAGCCTTGATGTTATAATACTGTCCAGAATTTCTTCTAATTCCTCATCTATTCTCACAACTTTTGAAGACATTTACCTCACTCCCCTACCGATAAATATTATTCCCACTGCAGTTGCAAGTGTGGGTATTAAAACGATATTTATATTAATTAAACCCATTACAGCCATAAGATAGGAAAGTAATGATGTGCTGAAAGATGCTCCTACAAACGCTCTCCCCATACCAAATCTAATCATTGTAAGAAATAAAACCATCCATATAGGTATCAATACCAAAATACCGAACATTCCCCCTGTTATTTCATTCCCATAACTAAAATAATCCAGTATGTTTTCCGAACCTGTTATATTTTGTATAGGATAATACCAATCTACCATTTATTACACATCCTTCTTCACCAGTATACTTATCAGCGTGAACACAAATATAGACCAGATAACTGCACTAAGCAGACTTGTAAACCAGAACGGGAAGCCACCGGTTGCCGGTCCCAGTATTCCTGTAGCATCCAGCATCATTTCAATTATAATGGCCGGGAAAGTAATCAATACTCCGAATGAATTAACACCGGCCTTTAGAAAATATACTATTTCTTCTAGTGTTCCTCCGGTTGCGGTAGCATTACCCTTTACAGGTCCCTCTATTTTTTCAGACATTTCACTCATCTTGCTTATAGAACCTGTGTCGTTTAATTCCATATCAGCATTTACAAACAAATCGCTGTAAAAACTTCCCATTCCCATCAGTATTGCTGAAACAATCAAAACACTAATTATAATTGGGGAAACCTTCATGACATATCCCTCCACAATTTAACTATTAAAATCGCGCCCACCAGCACCAAACCAAATATAGCTGCGTCTCCAATAGGTATGAGCTCAAGCATATCAATCATAAGGAAAGCAAATACTCCCATAATAATTGAAGCTGTGGGCATGAAACTTCCCAGGAATACAAAGGCTAAAAGTATTAAAAAGGCTAGATAGTACCCTGTGTCTCCATATATTTTGGAGCCTATTGTAAGGCCTTCAATAGTGCCGCCGTCCACCTGCTTCTCATATCCGTCGCTGTCAATTATTCCTATGTAAAAACTATATGACCGGTTTTCAACATCCGGCAATGTACAGTTATATGTAGCTGAGGATGTCGTAGCAGTCTGTATGCATATTTTTTCATGGGAAACTGTTCGCTGTTCTCTAACATAGAAATTACTTGAGGACATAAGACCAGAAGTATCTGTAACATCACAAACTAAATTGTCCAGAGTGTTGTCGTACGAGCAGGTTGTGACGATGTCACCCCAGACATTTAACTGAGGCGCATCGCCTACCACAACTTCATGGGGACTAGTATAAAATATTCCTTTATTACTTGTTTTTTCTATGTTTCCGGAAGCATCTGTCACAAGTATTCGATAATAAGAGTCGTAGAAATGTAGTGGTATTGAGGTATAGCCGTTGTCATCTGTATATCCCATTGCTATAACTTTGTACTCATCCGTTTCCGGGTAATATCTTTGTATTCTTACAATTTTTCCTACCAAAGCACTCTTTGTTGTATCTACAACATCGAATCTCATATTTATACTGTCATCCTCGCTCAGGGAATATAGCGTTATATTTCTTGAGGAATTTGTAAGCTCAATATTTTTAAGAATATACCACCTTGTAGTGAAGTCAGTTATTACGTCACTGGTTGAATTCACGTGCTGAGCATCATATTTTACATCCATGTCTGCTGTGAATCCTTCACAATCCTCGCCGTCACAAATGCAAATAACTGTGGAATTTTGGTCATCAAAACTAAACGAGTAGTTCTTTTCATTAATTACAACATTGATGTCTATATCTGCCCTTAAATTCTGTGTTGTGTTTTCCTCGTTGAAATATGTGAAATTTAATGTTTTAACAGTGTTTGAAGCATCACAGGATACTATAACACTATCGCTAATAGTATAGTAAACATCCTGAACATGAGTTACGTGGCCAGTCTGGTTTGTGTCAAACAAACTTACAAAGCGATGACCTAATTCTTTATCAGCAAATGAAGTTGAATAAGTTGTACCCTCGGTCATATACCTACTGTTTTCATATAAAATATCAATTTCTGTGCTGCTCAAAGCCCTGTCAAATATCATGACTTCGTCTATTGTGCCGTTGAAATAATGCTCTGCTTTTTCTACATGACCAGATAAATAAAGCGGAACATTATTAGTTCCTATATCAGTTCCACTACTATCTGAACCATCTTCAGAACCGTCTATATACATATAGGCATTTCCATCTGAACTGTCGTATGTAAAAACTACATGATGCCAAGAATCATCATAAACAGTTTCTGTTGAAAATAAACTGATTAAACTTGTTCCGCCATTTTTTATAAGACCATGCATTCTTCCGTCATTATTAACCTGAAGCCAATATCCATTATTATTTGAACTATCCATTTTTGTTATAATTTTTTTGTAGTTTCCATCGTTGGTTGTTTTAATCCAAGCTGATATAGTAATTTCATTGTCAATATCCAAACTTGAATCATCTCCTACTTCTATATAATCATTTTCACCGTCAAACTTCAGAGCATCTCCGTATTTTCCTGAAGTTCCAATTCCGTAGTTATATACATCTGAAATTTCATCTTCACTTAAAGCTCGGTCGTAGATTTTTACTTCGTCTATT
>CAYQQO010000060.1:0-2816 GCA_964420115.1 uncultured Candidatus Saccharibacteria bacterium
GAGTTAAGTTTACAATCTGTAAGGAACAATGAAACTATAACGCCGACCTACTTAGAAATGATTATGATTACATTTTAATTGATGCTCCCCCTAGCTGGAATTTTTTTAGTCAAGAAACAATTATTGCTGCTGATGTAGTTCTTCTTCCAACTAAGCATAATAATTTTGCTTCTCTTTTAAATGCCCAACAAGTGATTACAGACTTTCTTGATGAAGTAGGTAAAAAGCATCGCGAAGCATTTGATGATGCGATTGATGTTGCTAATCCTACTGCTTTACCGATTTTTTATAATGGCGAAAACATAACAGAGGCGCAGCGAAAACAAGCTAGAGAGCAACTCTTTCAACTGATAAAAGAAACTAAAAGTAAAAAAGGAGTTGATTTACGACCCTACTTTTTTCCTAAAACCACCCAAGGTCATAGAAATTCAGAAATTTATGAAATTCCTTATCATGCTTACATAGCAAAAGCTGCATTTTTAAGTATTCCGGCTGTTTATAGATATAAAATTGCATTTAATTACTACAAATCTTTCGCTAAGGAGTATTTTCTCTCATGAAACAAGAAGTTGGGTCTTTAATGTATCTGTACTTTGATGAACTTGAACTTAATGAACCCGTTGAAGTCTCGGAATTTTTAATTTATGGTGCCGCTCAAGCAGTCAATCAAGCCAATAGTCGAAATTGGCTTCCAATTATTGTGAAGCAAACGGGAGAAGATCAATATCAAGTCATTGGCAATGCTTTTACTTATGCAGTTGCAGAACAAGCGGGGTTAGACAAAGTTTGGTGTATTATTGCTGATAATTTCCCTGCAACTACCGAAGCATCAAAACTTTTAGCTCAAGAAAAAGTTCCTCAAATTAATTTAGCAACAGCCAGCTTTGATGAAATTAAACTAGGGCTTGAATATTTGGTTCATCGTCCGGTTAACCCTCTAAAAGGGGTTAATGTTGCTAAAGCGAGTAGTCGCATCGACGAAGCACCCCGTCGTTATTGGCGAGAAAGTTTAAATGATGTCACTCAATTGAAATGTGGCATTACACGAGGTGGCAAATTAGAAATATTTAAGGAAGTCTTTTATGTGACACCAGAGCCTTTACCGGAAATTGTCACTGATACAAATATCTTAGAAATATTTAATGTTACAGAGTTGAAGCAAATGGCTAAAAAAAGAAGAATCAAAGGTTACAGTAAGAAAAAAAGAGCTGATTTAATTAAAATCCTAAGTCAAACCCAAAATAAAGTATAAATTCTCACTTTACCCATTTTGAGTTGTTTCTATAAACTGCCAATAAGCAGTATGAAACTGCAGAGTTGAAAAGCGAGTGGCATGTTGATAAATTTGTTCAGGAATTAGCTTCTCTTGCTTCGATTCAAACATTTCTACTGCTTCTACTAATGCAGAAGAAGTTTGTGGAGAAAACAGTAACCCTGTTGCTGTGTCTGGATACGCTTGTAGATCCTTTACTGTCTCTTTTGCCCCACCTGCACCATAAGCAATGACAGGTGTACCACAGGCTTGGGCTTCTACTAACGCAATACCAAAATCTTCACAAGCGGCATAAACAAAAGCTTTGGCTTTAGCTAAATAGTCTTCTACCACTGCATTGGGTTGGGTTCCCAAAAGTTTGATATTAGGTTGAGCTTGTTTTTGTAATTCAGAAAATTGAGGTCCACTCCCAATAATGACTAACGGGCGTTGCAGTTGGTTAAAGGCTTCAATAATCAAAGAAATTCGTTTATAACTAACGAGGCGCGAAACCGTCAAGTAAAAGTCTTCTTTCTCAGCCTGAAAAGAAAAGCGTTGGATATCAACTGGGGGATAAATGACTTCTGCAGGGCGACGATAGCATCGCCAAATTCGCTTTGCCGTGTGGTGGGAGTTGGCGATAAAGTAATCAACTCGGTTGGCACTAATGACATCCCACTGGCGCAACTGATGAAGGAGATAGCGAGTCAAGATACCAGGGATTCCTGTCCCAATTTTACTTTGTTTGAGATACTCAAATGTCAATTCCCAAACGTAGCGCATCGGGGTGTGACAGTAACAGATATGCGTTTGGTAGGGGCTGGTAATCACCCCTTTAGCAACCGCATGAGAAGAGGAAAGGATAATATCGTACTCGTGGAGATCAAGTTGTTCAATTGCGAAGGGTAAAAGGGGTAGATATTTTTGCACCCCATTACGCGCCAAGGGGAAATGTTGTAGAAAGGTTGTCCCAATTTTTCGCCCATAAAGATAACTCTCCGGGTTTGTGGATTCAAAATCAATCAAAGCATAGAGATCAGCATCAATTTGTTGGAGAATTGCTTTGACTACTAATTCTGATCCACCTGTAGCTTTGGGTGTCAGCCATTCGTGAACAAGGGCATATTTGGGAGATTGAGGCATAACTTGATTGAACTGCAAGTGCTTTTGCATTTAAGCACAAAACCAGCAATCCTCGCAAAACCCTCGGCACTGATTCAGATTAAAGTTTGGATTGATCAATCAAAAAAGTTGTTCTGAAAGAAATCGGATCGCCATAGGAAAGTTAGATCATTCTCGCCAAGTCAATTGGGAATAATGATGGTAAGAAAACACCCAGTTCCAAGCCATGATTTCTCTCGATTATCCTTGATGTCAAGAAAACAAAACCTTTTTCTGAACCAGGGGAGTTTATAATTTTGTCTGAATTCACTTTCGCTTGGTCAAAGCTCCTAAAACTGGTATGTTAGATTTCTGTGGGGATGCTCTCCTCATCCTCCTCCTCAATCAGGTGGCGGCAGAACACTATTATTCTATAAATCAGCCTACATTAAACAGTGTGCGC
>CAYQQO010000061.1:0-2775 GCA_964420115.1 uncultured Candidatus Saccharibacteria bacterium
CATTTGAAGTGCTGGAAATTATATTAAAGTGAAGAATAAAGTAAAAAGTTATTTTAATAATCAAATAGATCTTAATACTACTACTACTACTAATAACTCACTGCAGCACCAAGCCGCCTGAGGCCAACACAGCTACGCACGCTCCTCCTCCAACCTAATCTATTCCAAACCTCCCTCTTTACACCCTCTCAAGAAGTTCCCATTTCCTTTAAATCTTTATTTATGACATCCTCCCAACCCAGACAAGGACGACCTGCTTTCCGTGTAGCCCCAGACGGTTGGCCAAAAAGGACAATCTTCGGTAATCTGTCATCCTTCATCCGTAGAACGTGGCCTAGCCATCTCAACCTTTCTTTCATTATAGCCCCAGAAAGCGGGATTGAACCACACTTTTCGTACAACCTACTGTTTGAAATACGGTCAGTCAGCCGGGTACCCAGAACAATCCGTAGGCAATTTCTCTGGAAAACATCTAGTAAATTTTCATCTGCTTTTCGGAGTGTCCATGCTTCAGAGCCATATTTGACCACTGTCATCACTGTAGCTTCCAATATTCTAATCTTGGTTTGTAGGCTTATCTTTCTATTCTTCCAAACTTTTTTTAACTGTGAAAAAACACCCTGAGCTTTAGCTATTCTACTTTTAACATCTTCACTGCTCCCACCATCTTTACTAATAATACTACCAAGGTAACTGAAGCTCCCAACCTGATCAATCTTTTCGTTACCTAAGGTCACCTGTTCATCTTCACTTATTCCTAACCTTAGTGACTTAGTCTTCTTAACATTAATTTTCAAGCCTATTTTAGCACCCTGAACTCGTAAAACCTCTAAAAATTCATTCATTTTGCTCACACTTTCATCTAATATGCTTAAATCATCAGCATAATCTAAGTCCAGGAGCGTTCTTCCTCCCCATTTGATTCCATGGTCTCCAATTGCCTTTCCTGTGCTCCTTAAGACGAAGTCCATCAAAATGATCCATATAAAGGGGGATAGAACACAACCCTGCTTAACTCCTGATTTAATACAAAACCAGTTGCTAACCTCATTTCCTACCTTAACCGCAGCAGTATTATTCTCGTACATAGCACAAATCACTTTAATGTATTTTTCTGGTATACCATATAACGATAAGACCTTTGTTAACGCTGTTCTATCAACAGAATCGAAAGCTTGCTCATAATCGATAAAACTAAGGACCAAAGGTGTTTGACAACGAAGGGACTTCTCAATTATTAACCTAAGAGTGAAAACATGGTCGACACATCCTCTACCTTTTCTAAAACCGCATTGTTCTTCCCTTAAAACTTTGTCTACAGCATGTCTCAGTCTAAAAAGTATCATATTACTCAGTAATTTGCTACCTACAGAGACCAGACTAATGCCTCGATAATTCCGACATTCACTCTTGTCACCTTTCTTATACAGTGGTTTAATTAAGGTTTTCCTAAAATCATTGGGTACTTCCCCTTTTTCAAAAATCATGTTCATAATCTTCAGTAGCTTATTCCTAACCTCAGAGCCACCATATTTAAGGAACTCATTAATCATACTATCAGCACCTGGGGCCTTATTATTTTTTAATCCTTCTAGTACTGTCGCTAATTCTTCCTCACTAAACAAATCTTCCTTCACATCCAAGGTATCACAAACTTTTTCATTTTCATCTATATCTTTTCCTGCAACTGTATCTCGGTTTAGCACATTCTCAAAATGTTCCACCCATCTTTCTTTAACTTTTTCCTTATCACTAATTGTGACCCCATTTCTATCTTTAACTGGGACTAGTCCGGATCGGCTACTCCCTTTCAATTTATTAACATGCCAGTATAATATTTTACTATTATGCCGTCTAGCCGCATCTTCCAGATCCTCAGCAATTTTATCCATCGCCTCCACTTCACATCTCCTTAGTTCATATTTTAATGCTTTCTCCACTTTCTTTACATTCCTTTTGTTTTCATACGACCTATCGCTCAGATAATTCTTATACAAACCCCTTCTACTCTCTATTAAACCTAAAGCTTTTTCACTAATATTCCTAGTTGCAGTCTTAACAGTCTTCCCTAAGACACCATCAGCAACTTCACAAATTGTTTTTCTGAAATTATTCCATCCATCTTCCACATTGTCAAATTTTAAACCCTCAAGTTTAGTACTCAACTGTTCCTGGAATTTTTTTCTCAAATTTTCATCCTGAAGTCTACCAACATCATAACTTCCCGGGAGGGAGTTACTCTTCCGAAATTTCAGCTTTAAATTAACCTTAGACACTACTAGATGGTGATCTTTACTTTTAACATCAATAACGGCACTCCTATACACCCTAGTATCTTGTATTGATCCTGCTAGTCTTCTGTTTACAATAACATAATCAATAAGGTTTGCTGTCTTACCATCACGTGAATACCATGTCAACTTATGGGCCATTTTGTGACCAAACACCGTATTGGTTATAACTAGGTTGTTATACCTACAAAATTGCAAAAGCCTATAGCCATTACTGTTTTCTTTTCCTATACCAAATTTACCTAGGCTAGGATACCATCTATCCCTATTTCTACCAACCTGGGCATTAAAATCTCCTAGCAAAAACACCATATTTCTACCTGGTACCCTGTCTATTTGCTCCTGTAACTGTAAGTAAAATTCATCTGAGTCACTAGTATGTCCATCAGTTGGTTCAAAAGGGGCATATACTACTATAAATGATACCCTGAACTTTTTAGTCATAAAATGAGCAATTAGTATTCTATTATTAATACCTTCCCAG
>CAYQQO010000062.1:0-2744 GCA_964420115.1 uncultured Candidatus Saccharibacteria bacterium
CCCACTGCGCCTACGGCGCAGAACAGGCGGGCAAAAATTTCTTCCCCCAGACCCCCTTCCTTTTTGCCCGCCTGGTGCCTGCCCGCCAAAGTTTCAACGACGGCGGGGAAACCCCCAGCGGATTTTTTGGGAGGTGATTAAAATTATCGCAGATCGTGAATCACGGATCAAGCACAGTTCCTCGAGTCGCTCTAGGGAACATTATCGTTTCCTTCATATTATCTATTTTCAGCAAAACCATCATTAATCGCTCAATATATAAGGAGCCTAAATGTGCTTCAAATGAAGCTAGTTTAATTGCGTTTAAATAAACCTTAAAGTTTTTTGGCATCAAACCAAGCGTGTTGATTCTTGACAATGTCTTTTTATAATTGCTATCCGAGAAATTGACAGATGCAACTTTAATGCCGTTCCACCACAACTCCGAGGCCAGGACGACTTCATTGTTTTCCCGTCTTACGGTACTACAATAGAATTGTTTAAATTTTATAGGAAACTCAGTCACCCAAAAATAATTCCCGTAGCGATGGTGACTAAAGTCGACAACTCTGTTAGGAATATGAAGCTGTTTTAATACATCCTTATCATTGGGGTTTGTTTTAAGATATTCTTTCATTAATTCACCATAACTAACAACTCGTCCTTCTTTAACATCGTTTTGCAAATCCTTAAAAGAAAAATCTATGTTTAAATTCAGTGAAGAACTAAGGTTGAACAATGTTAAAATTAAATTGGACAAGACATTATCAACACTTTTTATATAACTAAGGAAGTCAATTCTTTCGGAACTTGCCCAATCAAAAGTATAATACTCCGCGACATGACTGGATGTATTATGAGAACCGCCGACAAATACCGGGGAAAGATCGTAAACTTTCTGAAAATCAGAACAAATCAAATACCTCAAGTGAACCAGTTTTGTCATTGTTAGGACAGCTTCTTTTCCGAAACAATTAACAGGGAAGGTTTTAACTCTCCCCTCAACCATCGGCCCTACAATGACAGGAGTATTCACATTGAGATAGCCAAGATCGTCAAATAACTTGGATAAAGTTCTGTTTATTGCTGACCTTAAAATAAACTTCGTCTTGTTAGCGGGACGACGCAGATCCAAAATTCTATTTTCCAGCCGTTTGATTAAAGGTGTCGATTCGTCAATGTTAAAAAACTTCGCTCCCAGAGTAATTCTTTGCAAAACTATTAATTCTGATTTTTTGACTTTGGATATATTTTTAGCATTGCGAATATTTATCTGGACCAAGTCTCCATTATTAAGTTTATCTTCGGTATCCAGTTCAATCGGATATGACTTGTCATAAATTACACAATGGTAAGCTTCATCTTTTTTAACAATTCTTCCAAGCATATTTATTCGATTTTGTCCTTATTCAGGTAAGGTCTTAATACCTGTGGGATTACTATGCTGCCATTTTTTTGTTGGTAATTCTCCAAAATTGCGATCAAGATACGCGGCGAGGCGATAGCAGTGTTATTTAGCGCGAAAGCGTATTTTTTCTCGCCACCTTTCGCCAGGTATTTGATATTTAATCTCCTGGTTTGCCAATCAGTTAGGTTGGAGTCTGAATGTGTCTCCCCGTATGAATTTCTAGAAGGCATCCATGTTTCAATGTCATACATCTTGTGCTTACCGGCACCCATATCAGCTGTACAAATACTCAATACCCTATATGACAATTTTAGGTCTTGAAGTATTTCTTCAGAAATATTTCTTAACTCCTCAAGCCACCTATTCGATTCCTCCATATCCGCTTTACAAATTATTACCTGCTCGACTTTCATAAATTCGTGTATACGATACAAACCCTTGGCATCCTTTCCGTAGCTGCCAACTTCAGATCTGTAACATTGTGTTAAGCCGCAAACTTTTATGGGTAGTTCTTTTTCTTTTAATACTTTATCAGCATAATAAGCCAGTAGTGATGGCTCTGCTGTTCCTGTCAAATATGTAGGATAGGTTACGGTTTCACCACTTTCGAGTTTACCCGGGTTGGCGATTTGATAAACTTCGTCCTTTCCAAAGGGAAAATGGCCGCTTCCAACTAGCGCAAATTCATTTACTAAAGTAGGTGGCAGAAATGGTCTAAATCCCTTTTGTATTAATTTATTTAACGCATACCATAAAACTGCAAAATGCAATAAAACCGCATCATTCTTGAGATAATATCCACGGAACCCGGAAACTTTTACACCAGCATTAAAATCGATAAGATCCAAGTCTCTACCAAGTTCAACATGAGACTTGGGCTCAAAATCAAACTTTGGTATATCACCCCACCGTTTTACCTCCACGTTGTCTTTTTCATCATTTCCGATAGGCGTATCTTCGGAAGGAAGATTAGGCACTAATAGCATCATCCTTTGAAACTCTCCATCGCCCTCGCGAAACTGCGTTTCGATTTCTTGCAACGCCTCTTTGATATTTCTTCCTCTTCTTATCAACTCTTCCCTGGCTGCCGTTTCATCTCCAACCAAATGTTTGATTTTTTCAACATTCAAATTTCGTTCAGCCCTTAAATCTTCCTGCTGTTTCAGTAACTTCTTTCTACGTTTATAAAGATCTAAAAGCAAATCAACGTCAAGCTTGATTTTTTTAAACTCTACGGCTTGTTTTACTGCATCCTTATTTTGTTCAATAAATTTAATATCCAACATATGATTGATTATAATTTTGACCCCTCCTAGAAATACTGACCCACTTTTAATCTTCAGATAAGGAAATGTTT
>CAYQQO010000063.1:0-2678 GCA_964420115.1 uncultured Candidatus Saccharibacteria bacterium
ATTGCCAGAACCTGCTCGGCATATTACACTAACCTTATGGCAAAGCTTATAGAATTAAAAATTAAAAATCCAAAAAACATCTATCAAGAATTGACACATGCTTTGTGTCCTTATAGAGAGGAGTCTGCTGGGTCCCTTGTTTTTATTGTTGAAGGAACCAAGAAAAGACCGATTATCGGAATAAGATATCCTGGCAAGAAGCTTAGAAAAAGAGAATTGAAGGTTGTCAGAGCTAATTCTGCTCTATGGGCTAATTTGTATGATTTTGAAGTTGTGCCGTATAAAAATGGCAAGGAAGTCAATACTCAAAAATTTACTTTTGACGAACTTCTTAAAGATTTCCAAGAGAATAAGAGAAACAGCAAAAGATTTTGGACATTTTTAGAAGATTTATACAACAACAATACTATAAATAAAAAACCGCCTAAATTGCCGGGTATAGATTCTATGCTATATTTGTTAGTTCTGAAGTGGATCTGGATCCAAGAAGATTTTAATTATAGGTTTAACTGGGAAGAAGTAGATTCTCCTGAAAGATATGTTTTAGAAACGAGGACAGGTACTCGGACTGGCCGCGGAGCTGGAAGAGCTAAATTCTTCGCCGCTTCAATACTCCTTAAGGAATATTTTAATTTTGAACAAGTCAAAAAAATTATACCCCTTTACTAAAAAGCGATAAATTAGGAATGGCCTCTGGTACTTTGCCTTTCCTAAACTGCAGTTTATATTTTTTCTTAATGTAGCCGTTTTTTAATCTGTCGGTGATTATTTCGTGATACTTTGAATCTATTTCTGCGGAAATATATTGTCTGTTGAGTAATTCGCATACTTCTAATTCACTCCCGCTTCCCCCAAAAAGAACCAAAACTACGTCGTTTGACATGGTGCAGGACTTGATTAGCATCTCTGTTAGTTTTTGAGGGATTTGACAGGCATGCTTGGTTTTTTCTTTGCTGACATTTTTGACTAAATCAAAATAAAACCAAGAATAAGGCATTCTGCCCTTTGATCCGTTTTTTAAGTTATTTAAGATTCTTCTATCAGTCGGATTTTTATAGGGGAGAACCACATTGTCTTTGTAGAACTTATTATTTTTTGTTTTTCGGACATGTAGGATGGTTCTGTGGGCGGTAGTAAATCGTTTTGGAGAATGACCCACATTTGTATTATAGTTCCAAATGTATTCGTGAATTAAGGGGTATGCGTTGTCTAAATATTTTACTCTTAGGTGGGCGTTTTGTTTTGGATAATTCATTGTAAATAAATTGCCATCATCTTTTAAAACCCTCATAGATTCCTTTATCAGCTTAATATACCAATCAATGTATTCATTAAAGTTTTTGGTATATGTTTTGTCTCCATATTTTATTCCGACATTATAGTCAGGGTCTCCAAAAATCATATCAACACTTTTGTCTGGCAGTTTTTTAAGAAGATCCATAATGTCGCCAAGAAAAACCTTGTTTAAATGCTCTTTCAGTATTCCATTTTTGGGGGCTTTATTTTTTTGAACCCTTAGATTGCCTGTAGAAGATATTTTCTTTTTTAATTCTTCAAAGCTCCTAATGACACTGGTAACTTTCCCTTGAATTGTTAATTCATTTACAAAAATCGGTTTTAGATTAGGATTGGCCGGCTGAAGCCGAAACCTATTTTTTTCTTTGTAGATTTTTTTAAGAGTAACTTCGTCATTATTTATCAAAGCGACAACTGTTTCGCCATTTTCTGCATTTGGCTGTTTTCTGATAACCACAATATCTCTGTCAAAAATTCCTTCACCGAGCATGCTATCGCCTTGAACCCGTAAGGCAAAATGTTCTCCTGATTTAGATAATTGTTCTCTCGGAACGCTAATTGTTTCTGGGAATTCAATTGCCTCAATCGGCGCCCCGGCCGCAATAGTCCCAAAGAGGGGAATTTCTATCAAGTCAGATTTCTTATTGCTATTATTTAATTGAATTGACCTAGGCTGATTTTCTACTTTTTTAAGCTCGCCTTTAGTTCTTAGATTCTCTATATGTTTATGGACAGTCGCTAAAGAGGAAAGACGAAAATGTCTTTTTATCTCTTCAATAGTCGGCGCGTAATCATTTTCTTTAATGAATTTTTTAATATAATCCAGTATTTGTTTTTGTCTTTTAGTTAGCATGATATTTTATCCACATTAACTATTTGATTTAATTTACCCTTATGTTAGAATTATACCATAAGCGAAAGAAAAGCGAAAATGCTGTCAATGTGGATAACTTTGATTTTTAAAATTGATGGAGGGTAAATTTCATTAATATGGAAAACAACTCAAATAATCCATTAAAAATTATTAATACTTTAAGAGATATAGAGCGGGCGACTTGTTTTGGTTGGGTTGCCTATTCTATCGGTTTATTTAGTTTGTCGGTGTTCTTGATATGGACATTAGGACTAATCGGGATTTCATTAGGTTCTTATGCTGTTTTTTGTATTATTGGCGTTCAGGTTGTCCATAGTATATTTTGGCTTATTAGAAGAAGGGGTATTTATAATGATAAGGTGAGCACGGTTGCCTTTGCAATCAATACTGAAAAAAGCTCTAAGGATTATTATAGAGAAATTAAGAAGAAATTCCGTGAACATATCATTGACCATAAGCTAGACGGTGTTATTAAAGTTAGAGATTTGCCTACCGATATTGTTTTTAA
>CAYQQO010000064.1:0-2553 GCA_964420115.1 uncultured Candidatus Saccharibacteria bacterium
CTTATCCTCTTTAGCAAATACTTCTACTATATCATCTGGCTTCACCAGGTTCATCTTTGCCTTTTGCATAACATTAAAGACTATTCTAGGAGCCTTGGACAAAAATATTATTTTGAACAAACTCAAACATATGTATAGGATGAGCATTAAACCCATTATTTACCATACAGTAAATTTGGGTATAAAAAACTAAGCGTCTATAGGACACTATTTTTAAAACATTCATAAAGCTTTGATTAACCCTGTTATATCAACACCTCCCGAAAGTCGGTTTAACAATAGAAATTATGCCACATTAGCAGAGGGGGTAATCCCCATTTCTATAATTTGATTTCTGGCTTCTGTATTATTAATAAATACTTTTAATAGCTTACGTAAATTATGCATTACACAACGAAGCTTAAATTCTCTGTTGGCCTTATCAAGACCACGATAGTGTAATTGATCTAAACCGTCACGTTGTTTTAAGTTTCCCCAGACAGGTTCAGGTACACTTTTGCGTTGTCTTAAAATTTCTCTACCTTCAGGAGAAAGTGCCTTTTCTTTTGCCTGTTCACGAAGTTTATCATCTTTTAGATCTCTTTTGATTTTACGGATACCATCTTTAGCTTTTGTACAATCACCCTGTGCTGAACAATTCTTACAGACCTCAGTTTTATAACATCGTGTCTTGTCACTATTGGATATTCTTTTACCAGGTGTTAATATTTCTCCTTCAGGGCAGATATACTGGTCATTTTCTTCATCATAAACAAATTTATCTTTAGCATAAGGGCTCTTAGATTCTGGTATTGATACATAAAAATCAATATTATTTTCCTGAGAGTATTCAATATTTGTTGCTGAAAAGAAGCCGGCATCACCCCCG
Organism: uncultured Candidatus Saccharibacteria bacterium; assembly: GCA_964420115.1. Taxonomy (GTDB): domain Bacteria; phylum Patescibacteriota; class Minisyncoccia; order Portnoybacterales; family UBA2143; genus CAYQQO01. Next base: position 869 of record CAYQQO010000064.1, read on the forward strand.
ATAATCATATTCTCAATAAAATCTATATTTCCCATAGCATCAACAATTGTAGGGATATATGACTGTTTATCATTTGAAATATTTGTAGTATGAGTTCCCAATATAATATGAGCTTTATCATCTACCAAAGCAAAATTATTATAACACTGTTGTACCCCATGATGTTTTGTTACCATAATGGCTGATTCTGGATCGGTAAAGTTTATCTGTGTTTTATCGGGTATTTTTTTATTACCATTTTCTTTTTGCCAGTTATCTTCAAGTTCTTTTTTCTTTTGTTTCATTGTTTCCAGACGTTCTGCTTTAAGTCCAATAATATCCATGGTTTCTATTACTTCATCATCAGTGTTTTCGCTTATTAACTCAAATATATTTAATTGGTTTTCAACTGTATCAGAAACAGTACCTAATTCTTCAGGTTCTTTACCATTAAAAATAGTCTTTTGTCTTTCGTTTAATTTTTGCTGATGAATTTTCCAATATTTTTGATGTAATCCTATTGATTCTGATTTAAGTAATTCAAAAAATTCTTCATCACTGAGCTCTTCGAATTCATTAAAACAAGAAGCTATTTTCTCAAGTAATTCATGTATTTGTTTTTCTGTTTTGTTAATTTTTTTGTTTAAATAATCGTAGCTCATCGCCTTATGTTTTGAGGCATTTGCTTTAGTTTTTGTACCATCTATAAATGCCCTGTTTCCACCTATTAGGTTAAATTCAATGCATAATTCAAGAACCTGTTGAAAAAGAAGGTCTATATTATTCAGAATATCATCAATAACTCGTTCAACAGTTTTATATGAAGGTATAGACAATTTGCCAAGAATATATATACCACCCAGGTCTTCTTTAGCTAAAGTAATAATATTTTCAGCAGAAAACTGACCCTTATAAAGACCATATAAAATTAATGCTACTAAAGTAGGTCTGTCATATGGAGGAGCTCCTTGATTCTTAACTTCATAAAAGGGTAAATATATAATATTGGCTATATACAGAAAAAATCTTGCGGCATGTGGTTTGCTTTTGATTCTATTTTCAATTAATCTGTCAATTAACCTTATTTGATTACGGGAGGGATTTGTTCTGCTCAATTTAAATCACCTACCCGATTAATTTTGGTATTATTCTTGTTAAAAGTTAGACATTTTAATAAGTTGTGTGGTATAATTATCACTAGAAAACACTCCTTTTGTTTGTTTTTTTATCTGATTCAATTATAACATAAAAGGGGTGTTTTTTCTAGTTTTTTGCCCATCTTTTTCCCTGATATGACAGTCTTTTTCAAGGTTTTATTGTTTATCGTGAAACATGTTATAATTTGGGTTTAGTGGCATATTATTTCTGTCTAAGGCTCCTAGGTTAGAGCCCTAAATAGGGCTCTTTATTATAGCATGATATAATTATAAAATTATTGTCAGTCTTCAATAGCAGCAATTTGCGTGTTAATCCTTTTAATGATTTCAGGATCAAACTTGGGTTTTCTATCATAGGTATATAAACCATTTACTTCCTGTTCTACATCATAAAGTTGTGTGTAACAAAAAGCACATATTTTAGGATGATTCAATAGAGTTTCTGTAAGGTCTTTATAGCGCTCTATAAATTCTTCTTCGCTTTCTGGTCTTTTTCCATAACCCCAACCTTCTTGATCACTAGGTTTCCACCAAATACCACCATATTCA